>DAOVVI010000315.1 GCA_030637245.1 Cyclobacteriaceae bacterium | reverse complement strand
TCGTAGTTGGCGACCCGGGCCGGGTGTATCGCATAAGCAAGCATTTTGATGACATTGAATTCGAAATGAATAAACGTGAATTCATTACGCATACCGGCATTTACAAAAATAAACGGATTACGGTAATGAGTACCGGAATGGGGGTAGATAATATCGAAATCGCAATAACCGAATTGGATGCCCTATTCAATATAGACCTGAAAAAAAGAATCCCAAAGAAAAATAAGAGGAGCTTAAATATTGTCCGAATAGGAACCTCCGGTGCAATCCAGGAAGATCTAAATGTAGGCTCCCAGGTGGTTTCGGAATATGGGATCGGTATGGATAACCTGATGCTTTATTACAACATGGATCAATCGGAGTTTGAGCTTGAAATTGGCAAAAAACTTCAACGTGCACTCAAACTTCCTTTTCCTCCGTATGTGGTGAAAGGATCGGAAATGCTAAAGAAAAAGCTTGGTAAAGGTTTTATTGAAGGTAATACGGTTACATCTCCTGGATTTTATGCCTCTCAGGGAAGGCAGCTTAGAATACCTGTCAGAAACCCAAAATTTCTGGATCAAATCACCTATTTCAATCACAAGGGGTTTTGGTTGACTAATTTTGAAATGGAGACATCCATGTTATATGCTTTAGCCAGATTACTGGGGCACGAGGCATTAAGCATCAATGCCATTTTAGGTAACAGGGTAAAAGGAACTTTTTCTAAAAATCCATATAAAACCATAGATTCAATCATTAAGAAAGTCCTTGATCGGATATAATCGTGTTTTTTTAATTTTTTAAATCATGCTCGAAAACATAAAAGCCAAAGTGCTTGCTAAGAATCAACTCCAGGAATTAAGACGCAAAAATTCGAATAAAAAGATCGTTTTTGCTACTGGATGTTATGACATACTACAATCAGGACATGCTGTATTTTTCAATCAATGTAAGAGCTATGGAGATATTTTAATTGTTGGAGTTGGAAAAGATGAAACACTCCGACAACTAAAAGGACCGGGAAGACCCGTAAACCCTGAGAATAACAGGATTTATTTGGTTGCAGCCATGGAGGATGTGAATTACGCCGTACTGAATGATGACGAAATTGGGGAAGGTAAAATAGATTTTAAAAATGTGTTGGATGAATTGAGGCCGGATATATTTATTGTCAATGATGATGATTCCTCCATAGAACCAAAGCAAGCACTTTGTGATAATTTGGGGATTAAAATTGAATTTGTAACCCGTGAAGTTCCTGAGGAATTAATGCCAACCTCCACGAGCAACATCATCAACAAAATAAATTACAGTTTAAAGGCGCCATTAAGAATTGATTTTGCCGGAGGATGGGCAGACGTCCCTTACATCATGGATGGAAAAAAAGGCTACGTTTCCAATGTGGCCATCAGACCTTTGGTAGAATATAAAGGCGGTAAATTTAATTTTTCAGGATATCCCAGGGGCAGCGGCTTGAGTACTTCCACTGCTGCTAAATTGCTTGAAATGCTCAACTCTAAAACCTATAATGCAGAGCCAAAATCACTTGCAAATATTGGTGAAGATCTATTTAACCTGGAAAACCAGGAGCTTCAATGGTTTATTGGTCGTCAGGATCAATATGGAATTGTCTATGGTGGTTTCCATTGTTTTGAATTTGGAGATGATTATGCAAAACCACTAGATATGGATATATCCCACGAGACCCTGGAAAAATTCAGATCAAAACTTCTATTACTCCATACCAGTGAATCAAGAAATGCGCAGGTTGCAGTGGAGGAAGTTTACAAAAACTACAAATCTGCCAATGGGCAAAAGGCCATTTCAGAATTAGTGACATGCGGATATGAATTTGCCAGGACCCTTGAAAAAGAAGATTTTGACAATTGCGCCCTTATCATCGAACGCAACTGGAATGCTCAAAAGCTTTTAGCTCCATCGTCCACTACCCCAAAACTGGATCAAATGTATTCCTATGCAAAAGAAAATGGAGCGCTGGGCGGCAAACTTTGCGGCGCAGGAGGAGGAGGCGCTTTTTTATTCTATTCACATGATGTGGATAAACTTAAAAAAGCGATGAAGCATAAGTTCGTTGATGCCTTTGAAATTGATTTTGAGTTTGAATACCGGAATGTAAAGGAGCTCAATCAACTATAATCAATTTTCTGGTTCACTCCGCAATTTCACAAACTCACTCCTTTTCTTTAAAACTTTCACACTTTAAATTGTATGTTTAAAGTATAATTTATTTGAAATAAAAAAGAAATTCGTGTGATCTCAAAGCGTAAGGTAATATTATATTTTGGCTTCGCAGGCGCATTGCCATTTCTGTTTTATAAAGCTCAGGAAATATACGTTGGAGATATAACATCTTTTGATTTTCAATTTTTCTCTAATGTAATTTTCAGTATGGTCATTGCCTATATTATTACTGCTACGGTATCGGCAGCAGTTATATATTCGATTGTACTTTTAGATAAGTATTTCCCATGGGATAAAGGTATATGGAAACGCATTATTTTTGGATTTTTCTATACCAATTTCATTGCTATATGTTCAATACTACTTATTTATCATTTAACCTATTTTATTGGTTTATCACGATTGCCTTATAAAGATCATATGATCCAGGGAATTATTATTTCAATATTATTGAATTTATTTCTAACCACATTTTATGAAGGAATACGATTGTTTAGTAAGTGGAAGATTTCACTCGTGGAATCTGAACGGTTGGAAAAAGAAAATATAGCTTCAAGGTTTGAAGCGCTCAAAAACCAGGTGAATCCACATTTTTTGTTTAATAGTCTCAATACACTTTCATCCTTAATTTATACAGATACGGGAAAAGCAGAAATATTTATCGACGAATTCGCAAGTATATACCGCTACGTACTGGAAAATAGAGATCGATTTGTGGTAAGCCTCAAAGAAGAAGTTGGGTTTATTAAATCATTTGTTTATCTCTTAAAAATCCGCTTTGGAGAAGGTTTACAGTTCAATATCAAAATTGACAGCGAAAAACTAAAATTGAATTTACCCACTCTTTCGCTTCAGCTATTGGTTGAAAATGCGATTAAACACAACGTGGTAACAAAAGACAAACCGTTGGAGGTTTTTATATCCAATGAGAACGATTATATTTTTGTAAAAAATAATCTTCAAAGCAGGGAAGAAAATATCGAAAGTACTGGCATAGGTCTTGAAAATTTAAAGCAACGGTATAAATTGCTCTCAAACCTTCAGCCAGAGTTTATAATTGAAAATGATCATTATATTGCGAAATTACCTTTGATTCAAGCGGAATAACCATGAACGTATTAATCATTGAAGACGAAAGCCATGCTGCTGATAAACTGGAACGGCAACTTCTGAAAATCGATCAGTCCATAAATATTCAGGCAAAACTTGATTCGGTTGGCTCATCGGTAAAATGGTTGAATGAAAACCATGCAGATCTCATCTTTCTGGATATACATCTTGGTGATTCCAATAGTTTTAAAATTTTTGAGCAGATTGAAGTAAAAACACCCATAATTTTCACCACGGCCTATGATCAATATGCTGTAGAAGCATTTAAAGTCAATTCCATAGATTATCTCCTAAAACCCATCAATCAACGAGAACTGGAAAAAGCCATTGAAAAATATCATGAAAGATTCGTGTCAAATCCAGGTGTTGACTACTCGAAAATTGCTGATATACTATATAAAAAAGAACCGGATTACCAGAAGCGATTTATGGTCTATGCCGGAGATAAAATAAAAACCATTGAAAAAGATGAGGTGGCTTATTTTATGGGGGAGGGCAAATATTGCTATCTATACAGCAATGACAATCACCAGTACCTTATCAATTCCACACTGGATAAATTGGATAAAGTTC
>DAOVVI010000545.1 GCA_030637245.1 Cyclobacteriaceae bacterium | reverse complement strand
TACGCCCATGGCTCCATTATCAGTTGCCAGGTCTATGATGGCTTTATAATCCTTCTCATCGGGATACACCGGCGCCAGCCACTGAATTTTACCACCCTGCTTCCAGTATTTTTGTAAAATACTTCTCTCCATCTCTCCTGTTCCGATAGCTGTTGTATTAATGCCACTAGCTTCACAAAGTTTAAAAGTGTCAATAACTTTTTCAGTTGTAAAATATTTCTTCAGGAAATTAGAAACATAAATCAAATCTCGGCTGTGCGCAAAGCCACTGATTAAATTGCCTCCACAGATTAGTCTGCCCAATTCCCTGCCCTTGATCATACCTGACGAAATCGGCTTTTTAAGTTCAGAAATATCAAGCTGCCTGGCAACTTTAACAGTTGCTCCTGAATATCCGTCAGTTCCGCTCACCTGGTTTCGAAGGTGCTTCTCTTCATGACTTCCCCATCCATAATTCCGGGCGACACTATACACAAAACCACCCAGCAATGGAATTGAGATCAAATTCTTTATCACGTTTCTGCGATCAATCGCTTTTGGATTAAGATAGTGATTTGCCTCTTTGGGGACCTCTACAACATTGGTTACAAGCGTTTCTGGTCTTCTTGGCCAAATATTTTCAAGGCTATAAAACCATGAGCCAGGTAGGGTAGCCAACACAAGTAAAGTGATAAGCTCCACTAAATTTTTATTAACAATAAGATAATGACCTTCAATTCCATATCCGATAGGATTGGCGGACAATGGAGGACTCGAAACGTAAAAAAGGAACAATAGCAAAGAACCTGAAACGGCTGCTACTCTGGTCGAAATACCAACAAATAGCGCCAAACCAATAATGATCAATCCGAAAATATTTGCATAATCCACCAGGTAGATAATAAACTGATTTTCGGCCATGGATCTGAAAATACTTCCCAATGGTCCGCTTGAATTTAGGAGATAGGATGCTGAAGACCAGTTTGGCGTAAAAATTTTGGCAATACCTTCATAAAGAAAATGCCACCCTATGGCTATTCTAAGGAAGGTGAAAAGATACTTCTGAAATGGAGGGACAAAGCTTGAGTTCATATTAAAAAATATTTTTTACTAAAATTGCCCAATGATCCGTGAATAAACAATGACCTGTATCAGGAAATCAGAAGTATTAGCATTTCTATACTTTCAATCTAATATTTATTTTTTCCATCAATCCGGTGATGAAAATAATAAGATATGCAAAGCCGAGTGATTTGAAAATCCCGATATACCCTGATTTCAACATATCCGGAAGAAATATTCCAACCAACATTATAATTGCATAATAAAAGTAAGGAACAAGATAACATGTAAGTGTGCTTCTTCCTGCAGGCCCAATAAAAGACGCCCAGCCGGTCTTTTTTAAAATGTCTGAGATAACGTATAAGAATCCAAATAAAATAAAACTAATTCCTGCACAGATTGCCGTCCATGATGGTGTAGCCCTGATTTTTGAAATCCCCCATTCTGGTCTTGTCGCAAAACCATAGGCTATAGAAATCACAGCGATTATAAAGATGAATGTTAAAAAGAGATTGATTTTCCCCTTCTTTCCAAATTTAAGGTAAAGTAATGATGCTAAAACCCCACTCATGACACTGGCATGATTCGATGGGCTAACCATTAAATTTATATCAGGTTGCCCACCGAAAAGCGTTATGAAGTCCAGGGCATTTAAACCATGAAAAATCAACAATATAATAATCGTATAAATTATCTTTTCTCCGATTAAAAGAAATATAGTAGCACAGAGTAGATAAGCCCACCCTATAATGCCTAATATTCCCCACCAATGAGGTGTGAGCCATGCTGGGTTATCTTCTGTCCCAGATTTATAAATGGCGCCAATAAATATCAATATGACAATTCCGACAACCTGCAATACCCATTCAGGAACTTTACTGAAAGCTTTGTGATTGGGATAAACATTCCAAATTAAAACAATTGCAGTGGCCATCAGAAATTGCCAGATATATTTTGAGAAAGGAAGCAACTCGTTATTGATGTTCTCCAGGTTTACCATGAAAAATCCCATGACAATAAGTGCAAGGCTTCTTTTTACTATGTGCCAAAAAATCTGACTTATCGATTCACCTTTCTTTTTCCTGGCCCCGATGGCAAACGGAATAGATAATCCGACAATAAAC
>DAOVVI010000522.1 GCA_030637245.1 Cyclobacteriaceae bacterium | reverse complement strand
GGAAGGTAGGATCAGATCGTGTGTAATCATCCCTCCTCCAACTATTGTTACATCTAATGAAATTGCCATTTATTTGTTTTTATGCGTTTCTAAACCTGGACGAACCAGAACCAAATTAGATTGATAAGAGATTGATGAAAGATTGATATATCAATCCTCTCAATCCCTTCAATCTTTATTCAATCTTTTACCATTTAAACTTATCAACCAAATATTAACTTTTGTAAAAAAAACAGAAATATCAGAATTAAGAGCCTAATATTTCGTCACAAGCTTCCTCAAGTACAAGAAGACCTTCTTTCAACGCCTCCTTGGTAATGATTAGAGGCGGCGCTATTTTTATACACTCTCCTGCAATACCAACCGGGGCGAACATTAACAATCCTTTATGAAAACATTTTTCATTAATCTTTTGTGCCATTTCAGGATCTGGTTCTTTAGTGCCTTTTTTTACTGCCTGTATCCCTGCCACTAAACCTCTGCCTTGCAAACATCCCAGGACGTCTGGGTATTTTTTCTGAATCCGCTCCAATCCGGACATTAGTACTTTGCCTAAGGATGCAGCTTTTTCAACTAAATTTTCATTGTGGATAATCTTTAAATTCTCAATAGCCGAAACTACGGGAAGCGGGCTTGCCGAGTGTGTTGACGTCATTGATCCGGGAGCGTATAATTCCATGATATCCTTTCTTCCTATCACCGCTGAAATTGGCAGGGATGATGATATCCCTTTCCCGCAGGCAATTAAATCAGGTTTCACTCCATAATGCTCATACGTAAACATTTTCCCTGACCTTCCAAAACCAGCCTGCACTTCATCATAAATCGTAACGATGTCATGCTCCTTGCAAAAAGCTTCCAGCTTTTGAGCATACTCGTCCGGGAAAAAATCAGGGCCAACTCCCTGGTAAGATTCGGTCATTACTCCTGCAATTTCTTCAGGTTTAATCCCTTTTTCGCTTAGGGTGCTCAGAAACAAGTCGAAGGATGTATCCTCGTTTTTATACCCGTCTGGGAATGGAACCTGGATAAATGTTTTCCCTTCGTCAACTATCCATGTTTTTAATTTATCCATCCCACCGGCAAGTTGAGCTCCCATTGTGCGCCCGTGGAATGCATTTTTGAATGAAACGAAATATTTCTTCTTGATCCCATATTTTTCAACCGCATAGGTTTTGGCCAATTTGATGCAATTCTCTGTTGCTTCACTTCCGGTACTCAAAATGAAAACGGAGTAATTTGCAGGGTCAGGTGATAACTCCTGAAGCATCTTTGTTAATACCGCACGCTTTTCATGAACAAAAACATAGGTTGCCAATAGCTGCTGATCTATTATTTCCCTTAAGGCATCAGATATTTCTTTCCGGCCGTGACCTGCATTGGTAATCAATACGCCTGAAGACCAATCGAGCCACTTATTGCCCCATTTGTCATACACCTGAAAACCCTCAGCCTTATCCCAAATGATAGGAGGTTGGCCCATCATCGAAACCGGCTCGGATTTTGCCAGAGAATTGAAAATCTCCAAAGATTCAGGAACCGGTAGCTTAGTGGTGATTTCTCTGTACTTCGTTGAAACCTTTGGTACCTCAATGGGCACTAAATTATATTTTGCCATACTTATTATTTATTTATACTGTTTCATTTTTTAGAAAAAATCTGCTACCGCAAAATAGCTTGTCACTAAACTAAACACAATAACCAATACCAAACCGATATTCATTTTTTTTCCTGCTACATGATCCTTCATAAGTGCTTTACTGTTTATCAGGAAGAATATGGGAATGGCCACGGCAGGTAATATCAGCGCCTGAAATGCTTGAGAAAATACCATCAAAAGCGGAGGTCTTGTATCTAAAAATTGCATTCCGAAACCAAATAGTATCGCAATAAATCCAAGAATTCGGAACATCGGAGAACGTATGTCTCTTTTCTTTCCTGTATAATCTGCAATAAGCCAGGGAGCTATTAGTATGATTGGGAAAATTGAAGAAATTCCGGCTCCAACAATTCCCAGGATAAGAATAAACGCGGCTACCTTACCGCCAATGGGTTCAAAAAGACTAATCATCTCCACGGTATCATTTAGTTTCATGCCCATCACATGCAAAGTCCCAGCTGAAACCGCCATGATGACCAGGCTAAGAAAAAGCATCATGGAAGCCGATACTGCCGAGTCTCTTTTCTCCTGTTTTAAATTCTTTATGGTCCAGCCTTTTTCTGCCACCACTGTGCTTCTCATTATAAATACAGCAGCAGAACAGGTAGTTCCCGCTATTGCTGCGATAAGCCGAAACGATCCTGAACTTTCGGGGATGCTTGGTACTAGTCCGCTAACGAGAGAAGAAAAG
>DAOVVI010000104.1 GCA_030637245.1 Cyclobacteriaceae bacterium | reverse complement strand
CACAAGAATACGTCCTTTATTCTTTCCGATTTTTAGCTGGATAGAGGCTGCAGGGGAACCTGATGTAAGCATTTTACCTTCAGCCCCACGTGATATTTTAGTGAGGTTTAATGGCGCACTCCACGTTTTTCCATGATCAGAACTTCGCAGCATCCATAGTTTTTGACTTCCCTCACCAAAACCTTCAGAAAGTAATTTCATATGGCCTCCAGCCCTGGCATGGTATCCATTAGGGAACTCTTCAATAAAAACAAGGATATCACCATTTTTCAAAGTAACAGGTGAAGGATTCACCATTACGTTTTCATTTTTAAAAATTACTTGATACCTGCTCCAGGAATTACCATTATCAGAACTTCTACGTATAACCAGATCATTATTAGCATGATCATGCATTGTTCTTCTTCCTTCAACAAAGGCAACAATGTCTCCGTTCTTTGCTTTTGTTATTGCTGGAATTCGATAGCAAGGATGTGATCCTTCTCCATTTACAAAAATTTCCTTTTGTGCATTGACATAAAAGCCAGACAATACTATAATAATCACAAAAAAGGTCAGCTTTTTAATTTTCATAATTAATAGGTTTTTTGATATAATTTCAAATTTGTACTACCCATACTACTTGTGGATATCAGCCTCCACCAAAGTTTCGTAGAATGCCGGACTAAATGCAAAGCACTCTATGGAAAAACGTTCATTTCTATCTGGACCTCCATCCATACTAACAACTTGTTCATTCTCATCAAATGGCTCCGACTCTCCTGCCAGAATAAATCCTTTCAGTTTTGGATTCCAGTCTATATGACAATAACCCCATGCTGCATTGGTAGTTAAGAACTTTGTAACAAAGTTTTCCGCCATGGAAGTTTTAGAGATGGCAATAGTCGCCTCCTCTCTATCTCCACTAAAGTTACTGGCAACAGCAACTCTCCCTTTATATTCACCTTCTGGTATCTTTACTGCACTTTGATGACACCTTCTGGCTTTATGGTTCTTTCTGCTTTGACCTAAAAAAGCAGGATTTCCTTCCAAGTCAAAAAGCATTTCATTTTTATAGCCGCTCTTACTCTGGCGCCTTGAAACTATATATATAGTGCGATTATCCAAAAGTGCCCAGGAAATCTCATTCAGCTCTCCCAGGTATTGCGGATAGTTATTTACATCATAAAAAACGTCCCAGGTATCACCTCCATCAAGTGTTATCAGAAAACGTACCGGATCGATATAGAAGGGGACTATAATGGCATCGCCACGTTTATTTTTCCATTCCATATCAGGAATAAAAAGCGCGTTGGTTGAAGGGGATTGACTTGCAGAGATTGAGTCTGATTTTGAGGATACAAGATTTGTCATCTCATCCATGGATTCCGGCACGCTCCATGTCTTTCCTTCGTCTTTACTTTTAGTTCTATAGACTCCTTTATATTTATTGGCGTGTTGATGCGTCCTGTGCCCACCTGAAAAGTAGCATTGTACTTCACCCTTCCACTCAATCATAGAAGAATAAGCAACAACACCCTCTATATCCTGCATCAAGATTTGATCATCAATCCAGGTTTTTCCTCCATCTTCACTTCTTGTCATAACGAGTGTGAGTCCTGGAGGAGCATCATTGGCACCCTTTACCTGGAGGTGATATGCGGCAACAAGCGTTCCGCTCTTTAGCGCCAATACCCTGGGTTCTTTCGTTTCATACGCACCAAACCTGGTCCCCTCATAACGTATATCCCCTCTTGATATGTCTGAAGGAAGAAACCGCATCCCTTTATAAATTAACTTACCATCAACTATCTTTCCTGCTATATACTCCTTCCCCTCGTAACTTTTGTTAAGGTTCATAACATCACCCCCAGTTAGTTGTGAATGTGAGAAATGCACAAAAATAGTATCAAGAGCTGTTGCTAAAACATTGCCATTTTTCACAGTAACTCTTAATACATTGGCTCCATACCAATCTGCAATAAAGGTATTCTTGTTAGAGCGGGAGAAATTATCTTTATTCTCTAAATTCAACAGTTGCGCATCCCCTTGTGCCTGCAGCAATTCAAACATATAGCTATACCCGCTATCTGCCCCCTCAATTTTTGCTTCCAGCTCTATTTTAAAATGTTGAATAACCATATTTCCAGGAATAATATGTTCAGGATGTGTTTTGAAGTAGATATCTGGTTTGATTACTCTTTTGGTTATTGTTAAATGCCTTGACTCCGACTTACTAATTTCCAGGTTACACTTTGTCAAATTAATATTTGCTCGCTGTATCGATCCGCAAGTTTTCTCTGTACCAACCGATCGCATTGTAGCCGGATTAATATTGTTTGGAATTATTCCCAGTTCATCTTTTTTTTCATCCTCCAACGCAAATATTATTGCTTTTGGTGCGTCTATTAAGGATGGGAAACGATATTCAAATACATCATCAAATCCTACGGAATACTGATATTTTAATGCAGTATGTCCTTGGGCGATTCCTGCAATGATGCTGGACAGAAAAAGAATTGTTCCTGCGATGGTTCCTAATTTATTTCTGATTTTTTTCATTCCAAGATAATATGGAAATTCCTTAATTAATTTCTTATTTAATCACTAACATCTGCTTTCACCCAATCAATCCAAATCCCATTGAGATCCGTTGTTCCATCGCCAGCAAGGGACCGGAAACGGAGATAGGATATTCCGTTGTCCGTATCGTTGATAAGGGATACTTTCGAATGTAGATTTTCATTGATATACAAATCACACTTTTTATAATCCAGATCCCATTTAATCGTCACAATTTGCCATTGAAAATCTCCAAACTTTCTGCTGTCAATGGAAAACATAGCTGTATTTTCTCCATCCGGGTCATTGGGATGTCGGTGATGATCGGTTAATGCAATAACTATTCCGGCTGAACCTTCGGGCGCTTTTACTCTCATAGAAAGTTCTCCTTTTCGCATCATTGGAAAATTCCAAACCGCACCGTCTCCCATTATTTCGGATTTTGCCTTTCTCACATGCAGTATTTTACCGCCTTTTGCTGCTTCATCCAATAAAAGTTCTGGCCCCAGCATACGCCCGGGTTTCAACCCCAGTTTAGTAAAAGAATAGCACGACCATTTTTCCAAGCCATTGGAGAAATCATCTTCCTGACTGGTTTCGTATAACCATTCCGGAGAAATTCTAAACATAGCTCTTCCACCACCATGCTCCCCCTGGCCGGTAACTAAAATGATTTTACCATCTTCAGTGAATGCAGTGTTAGGATAAGCGACGCCCGAATCTCCGCCCGGCATATCGTTTTGATCGTTTCTGGTAGGGATGCGAAATACCTCTCTGAATCCTTTCCAGGAATTGCCATCATCATCCGAAATAGCCATGTGCAACACTTCGCGGTTGGTATAGATCTTGCCAAATGTTTTAAGGTCTGTATCCCCGGTATTGCACCATGTCGCAACAATCCTTCCGTCGGGTAGTTTCAGCAAATCTGCAGGAGAATTTGAGCTATGAAAAGCAGATGGTTCTGCTTCCGACCATGATTCTCCATTATCATCGGAAGTTGATTGATATAGCCAGCCGGTTTGAGTTCTGCACAACATCCAGATTCGATCATCGCTCAATTGAACTAAATTTGGCTCTACCGCTCCGTAATTATTGCCATTGTAGTTTTCGAACACTGGAGCTACAAGTTGCGACTCGGAATCTTCCCATGTTTCTCCGTAATCATCAGAATAGACAAATGAGATATAACAACTTCCATATGGTGGTTTACGATCCCATTTATGGTGGTGATAACCAAAGATCAACCTCCCGCTTTTTGTTTGTATCAATCCCCTGATGGCCCCTATTCTGCCATTAGCTATTTTCTGCAATGGTTTCCAGGTTTTTCCACCATCTGAAGTCGCCGTATGGTAAACATCCAGATCAGGTTCCTGAAATACAAGCAAATGAATATTTCCTTTATTATCAATAAGTGTCCGGCGTGGATATTGCCAAATAATAGAATCTTCGAAAATCACTTCTGCTTCACTCCATGTAAATCCACCATCTTTCGACTCCATGGACATTACTTCATTACTATACCGGTTTGGGGCATGATATACTTTTATGGTTCCATCCGGAAAAACCTGGACTGTTGCTTCGTTCATGGGGGATTCACCCAGGAATACAGGTTCCGAACTATGCTCTTGAAATGGATAATGATGAAGTAAATTGTAATAATTGTCGTTGGAAGTTTGATGTCCTTCCTGCCCGGAAACCGACAGCGAAATGGTGATAATTCCAACTATAAAAGTGAAACTCCAACTATTCATAGTATCCTTAATTTGACCCGCTTTTTCTGCGGAGTTTACGGTAATGGTTTATTCAAGCACTTTTTCGACAATCAGAAAAAACATTTGTTGTGACCATCATTCTCCCAGATTTACTCCTCATCGCCTTCAATAAAACGATAGTGTAGGACCGGTAATGCTGTAAAATAGCAACATTTCACCGGGATACCGGGGCGATAAATATATCAATATGGGGGTATAAAAATGATATTGAATAAATTTAAAACCTTTATGCTTGCAAACATTTTAGCGGACATGTACCTTGTTATCTTTGAAACAAATTGCGTTTTAAGCCATGGGCTATCTGGGCTTCCCTTTTGCCGGGGTTTTAAGTAATGCAGGGAATAAAAGATGCTGATTCAGTCTTGATTCCCTTTAGGATATCAAATTGATTCTAGTTTCTAAAAAATAAATTTATGAAAAACTTAACGCTGTTATTTGCGCTCATTTTATTTATAATGTCATGTTCTCAAAATAAAATTACATTCATTGATGTGGCGCTTTTAATGAAAGAGTATGAAGGATTAAAAGCTTTTGATAAAGAAGTAAAAGATGAGCAAGACAAATTGAGGAAAGAAATCGAGAGCTTAATTGAACCATACCAGGCTAAAGTAGATGCGTATTATAAAAATGTTGGAGAAATGTCTGCTAGTACCAAGACTGAAACTGAACAAGCTTTACAGCAAGAGCAGACTGCTCTTGAGGCTCAACAGGAAAAATTTAAGCAACAGCTAGAAAAGCAGAGGCTGGATGGCCTTGAAACGATAAACAAGGAGATTGCGGAATTCGTTGAAAATTATGCCAAATCAAAAGGGTTTCAATTAGTTCTTACAACTTCAGGTACCGAAACTGTAATTTATGGAGATGATAAGCTGGATATCACCCAGGAAGTATTAACTGAATTGAACAGGTTATATAACGAAAAAAAATAATTTTAAGATTCTTTTCAGGTTTACGCTTATTGAATCAACGAAGTTTAAAGCACCTTTCGCAAGGTACAAATAACATTTTCGATCAATATAATCTGGCATTATCCCTACAGATATTTACGACACAAAAAAGTAACCATGGGCACATCCAAATATACAATTACACTATTGGTTATTTTGAATTTATCGTGTTCAAATAATAATAACAAAAAACCACCGTCATCCACTGAGGATAAAAAAAAGGAGTATCTCTTAACGCTCACCAATCCCGGAAATACCAACCTCTATTTTACAAATAAGGTGTTGGAAACGGAAACCCTCAATTATCTGGCTTATGAATCATTTTATAATGGAAGTGGAGTTGCAATTGGGGATATAAACAATGATGGATTGCCCGATATATATTTAGGCGGGAATTCAGTTTTCGATAAATTATATTTGAATAAAGGGGATTTAAAATTTGAAGATATTAGTAAAAGCTCAGGTATCAGTGGAATTCATAGTGGCTGGACCACCGGCATTAATATGGTTGATATAAATTCTGATGGATTACTGGATATATATGTTTGCAGGGGAGGGCCATTAAAAAATGAGTCCGACAGGAAAAATAAATTATTTATTAATAATGGCGATTTGACGTTTAAAGAATCTGCAGCAGAATATCACCTCGACAATACGAATTATTCTATCCAAACTGCTTTTTTCGATTACGATCTGGATGGTGATTTAGATATGTACCTGATGAACCAACCCCCTCCTTCCTTTCAATTGGGAAATATAAATTATAAGAAACTACGTGCTGATATTGACGGTGGCAAATTAAAAACCGACAAGTTTTATGAGAATATCAATAACAAATTTGTTGAAAAATCTGCTCAGGCAGGGCTGGTTAACTTTGGATACCGTCTCGGAATCGCATTAGGAGATATAAATCAGGATGGTTATCCGGATTTATATATTGCCAGCGATTACGAT
>DAOVVI010000387.1 GCA_030637245.1 Cyclobacteriaceae bacterium | reverse complement strand
CATTGCATGGCTGAGGAAATTATCCTCCTCAATCAAATAATAAGGCCTGCCAACAGATAGGTTGGAACGCTGAAAAAATAACTGTTCGGAAGTAAGACATCCCTTCAACCTAAACCGTATTATTCAAACAACCAAACCTCTTAATTTTTTTGAATTATCTTTGCCTGGTTAATCGACAGATAAATGCTCAAAAATTACTTTTTAATCTCACTGAGGCACCTGCTTAAAAACAAAATATTTTCCTTCATCAATATATTTGGCCTAGCGCTTGGAATGGCGAGTTTCATGTTGATCAACAGCTATGTGCGATATGAAAACAGCTACGACAGGATCAATGAATCCATCGACAATATTTACCGCGTAGAAAGTCTCTTTTATAAAGGCGATCAAAAAACAGATCACTGGCCCACCAGCACGAATGGTTATGGACCGGCCATGAAAAATTCGTTTCCGGAAATTCTGGATATGGCCCGTATTAATTGGCATAATTCTGACCGGATTGTCCGATATAAAGAAATAAAATTTCGTGAAAATCATGTGTGTTTTGCAGATTCTAACTTTTTCCAATTTTTCGAATATCCCGTAATAAAAGGTAATCGGGAAACTTTCCTCAAAGAACCAAATACGGTAATCATTTCTAATTCTGCTGCTAAAAAATATTTCGGAAACGATGATCCTATTGGCAAACGAGTTCAAATAAGTTCCTTTTCCAATTCCTTTGATTGTGAAATAACAGGGCTATTTGAAGATATTCCAGGCAATCATACCATGCAATTTGATTTTCTGATGTCCTGGCTGACATCGGGTGAATGGATGAGGGATTTTTGGTATATGCATGAAAGTTATACCTATGTCAAGCTCAGAGATGGAACAGATTTACAAGAGTTGGAAAGCAGGTTTCCTGAACTTTCGGAAAACTATAAAACTAGATCTACACTGAAAGACCATACCTGGGCTATTGATTTTGTTCCATTGAAAAATGTGCATCTCAATGAAATTAAATCCTATGAAATAGAAGAAACCAAGGGAAACAGGAAAGCGGTAAATTTTCTATTGTTGATTTCCTTTGTGATCCTGATTATTGCCTGGGTAAATTATATCAATTTGTCCACAGCTAAAGCCATGGATCGAGCCAAAGAAGTTGGAATAAGAAAAGTATCAGGATCTAATAAAAGCCAGCTGATTACCCAATTTTTATTTGAATCAATGTTAATCAATCTATTTGCTGCCGTGGTTTCATTGATCCTCATTTATTTTTCGGTACTTGGTTTGTCTTCTATTTTGGGAGATTCCTTCACTTTTGAGTTTGGCTCAGATCCATTTTATCCCCTGGTTTTTGTAACAATTATTTTCATAGGCACTTTTCTTTCCGGCATTTATCCAGCCTTTGTGCTTTCTGGTTTTAAACCGTCTGCCATTCTTAAAGGAAAATTTGTGGCGTCAAAAGGCGGTACAATTCTACGGCAAAGTCTTGTGATCATTCAGTTTGCTATAACTATTATTTTAATCGGCAGCGCCTTGATTGTAGGTCAGCAGATTAAGTACATGAAAAGCCAGAACCTAGGTATAAATATCAAACAAACACTGGTGATTGAGGCTCCGACCATTAATAAGAATTACCAGAATAAAATGCTAAGCTTTAAAAACGAAGTAAAAGATCTTTCTGACGTGGAAGCTGTTACCAGATCCGGATCTGTTCCCGGTAAGGAAGTTGCCATGTTTCTCGCAAACAGAAGGGAGTATGCGCCCGTGGAAGATGAACGGCTTTATGAAATGTTGATGGTTGATTTTGATTATATTGAAACCTATGGTCTGGAGTTGGTTGCCGGAAGGAGTTTTGATAAAAGCAGGTCAACAGACAGCATTGGGCTTATACTCAATCAGTCTGCTGTGGCACAATTTGGTTTTGAATCTGATGAGAAATCCATAAATGAGCGGGTCCTTCTAGAAGTAAACCAGAACAAACGAAATCACATAATTGGCGTTATCAAAGATTATCATCAGCAATCATTGCAAAAAGATTATACTCCGATCATACTTTTTATGGATCCGGATTATTCATGGATTCCAATCACTTATTTTTCGGTAAAAATAAATTCCAATGATCTCCAAAGAACGATTTCCAACATCAATCGAAAATGGAATACCTTCTTTCCCGAATCATCATTTGACTATTTCTTTCTCGATGATTTTTTCAACCGACAATATGTGGCCGATCGGCAATATGGGTACACTTTTGCCGCCTTTTCTATTCTCGCTATTCTGATTGCCTGTCTGGGACTGTTTGGACTGACCATGTTTACAACATCTAACAGAACTAAAGAAATCGGAGTCAGAAAAGTGATGGGAGCATCTGTTTCTAGCATTGTCAGGCTACTCAATTTCGAATCCATCAGATTAATTTTGATTGCCAGCTTGCTGGGTATTCCATTATCCTGGTACTTAATTAATAAGTGGCTTAATGGTTATGCTTTTAAAATAGATTTGGAATGGTGGATGTTTTTGACGCCTGTTTTCATTGTGATGGTCCTATCCCTGATTACAATTAGCTATCTGACCTTTAAAGCAGCAATAGCCAATCCTGTGAAATCGTTGCGGTACGAATAATAGATGCAATCCTTTTGGAAAAGAGTTAGATTGCTGATAAAATTAATAGAAAACTAAAATGAGAAAATTATTTTTAAAGCATAAGGAAATCGAATTTCTAGTTGGACTATTTCTTTTGATGGTCCTGAGTGTTTCCTGTAAAGAGACATCCGGGTTAACAAATGTCAGGGTAGTTGCCGAACTGAATATTGGTGAATCAAAGGACATAATGCTTAGTAATGGTAATTATGTAAAGCTAAAACTTCTTCAGATAGATGTGTTTCGGGATAGTCTTCGTGACGCGATACGTTCTGTGAATGTGAAGGTTTCTGTTGATAATGAAGAGATTACCCTGAATTCAGGTAATTATAATTTGCCTGTTACTGTTCAGAAGATACAGATTGATTGTCCTGTCGTTAAGGAATATTACACAAATTCTAATTCCGATGGGTGGGGATTGCAAAAGGATGCGCGGTTCAGGCTCTGGTCTGCGAATTCGCCACTTATTAAACCTGGGACATTCGTTTACCCTGTTGTGCAGGATTGGCTTCCAAGTATGTCACAATCTGGTAATGAGCCTACTTATGTTGACTGGGGTGAAAATCCGGCAAATAAAAAAATATATTATCACACAGGACATGATATTGGTGGCGCTGAGGGAATGGATGAAATTGTATCTGCGACAGACGGCCTGGTAGTTTCAGCAAATAAAGAGGTGCTTGAAGGATATGATGATATTCCGGGGGATGTTCGT
>DAOVVI010000408.1 GCA_030637245.1 Cyclobacteriaceae bacterium | reverse complement strand
TTGGAGGAAGAATATTTGATGATTCAACTATAATAATTGATTATATCAACGGATTTTTATTCATTGAGTATCCAAATGAAAAATCAAAGACTTCAGGTTACGATCTGGCGACAACGCATTTGACGCAATAGGATTATTCTATAAAATAATATAAACTCAAAAAGGCATTCTGACCGTTCCTTATTTCTGTTATACATAACTTTTGTTATAACTGACTTAGGTCATTATTTTTAAGCAATTCTAAGTCTATATTGCGCCAACTTTTTATTAAAATAATTCAAAATATTTTCTCTAAATGAAAGGATATAAAATCGTTGTACTTGCCAAGCAGGTACCGGATACCCGCAATGTGGGCAAAGATGCGATGAAAGCTAATGGAACAGTTAACAGGGCGGCCCTTCCTGCCGTATTCAATCCTGAGGACTTGAAAGCGCTAGAGCAGGCATTGAGAATAAAGGATGACAATCCGGGCACCACTGTTACCCTACTTACAATGGGACCGGGAAGAGCTGCTGAAATTATTCGCGAAGGATTGTACCGTGGTGCAGATGACGGGATATTAATAACTGATAGAAAATTTGCCGGATCGGATACATTGGCTACGTCATATGCAATTTCGCTTGCAATCAAAAAGCTATCCCCATATGATATAATTTTATCAGGAAGGCAGGCCATCGATGGTGATACAGCTCAGGTTGGTCCTCAGGCTGCTGAGAAAATAGGAATTCCTCAAATTACATATTGTGAAGAAGTAGTTTCAATAACAAAGAAGAGTATTCAGATAAAAAGAAGACTGGAAAGAGGTGTGGAAACAGTGGAAGCTCCATTGCCTGTTTTAGTGACCGTTCATGGATCTGCGCCTGACTGCAGGTCTCGTAATGCCAGACTGCTCATGAAATACAAGCATGCGGAAACAGTTACAGAAATGCAGGACAGTACGGATGACTATCTTGACCTTCATGACGCAAGACCATATTTAAATATACAGGAATGGACTGTAAGTGATTTAAATGCCGATGAGGAATGGCTGGGTCTTTCAGGCTCTCCAACAAAAGTCAAGAAAGTAACAAACGTTGTTTTCACAGCTAAGGAATCGAAGGTATTAGGTGACAAGGACGAGGAAATCGAAGAGCTTATTCAGGAACTTTTAGAGAACCATACGATTGGGTAATATTTTTATTTGATTAAAACAAAATATCGTGAATAATATAATTGTTTATTGTGAAATCGAGGAAGGAGCCATTGCTGACGTCAGCCTCGAATTATTAACTAAAGGGCGAAAACTTGCCGATGAACTAAAATGCGAACTGGAAGCAGTTTTGATCAGCAATGAAATAGAAGGAATCGAAAAAGAAATTATCCGATATGGAGTAGATACACTTTTTTTGGCTCAGGATGACAGACTTTATCCTTATCTTACCCTCCCTCATGCAAGTATTCTCACAAAACTCCTTTCTGAAGAAAAGCCACAAATTGCACTTTTCGGCGCTACTTCCATTGGTCGGGATCTTGCGCCAAGAATTGCATCGGCTTTGAGATGCGGATTGACCGCTGATTGTACAAGTTTGGAAATCGGGGAACACCGGGATAAGAAGCAGAAGAAGGATTACAAAGATCTTCTTTTACAGATTCGACCGGCATTTGGAGGAAATATCATTGCCACGATCATCAATCCTGAAACCAGGCCACAAATGGCGACTGTTCGGGAAGGTGTGATGAAAAAAGAGATCTACGCTCCAAATTATAAAGGGAAAGTAAAAAAGATCGATGTCCCCAAATACCTCAATGAAGAGGATTTTCTTGTAAAAATCCTTGAACGACATATTGAAAAGAAAAAAATCGATATAAAAAATTCTCATATCATCGTTTCCGGAGGTTACGGAGTTGGATCTAAGGAAAACTTTGATTTGCTTTTTGAATTGGCAGACGTTCTTGGCGGGGAAGTTGGTGGATCAAGGGCCGCTGTAGATGCAGGTTTTATCCCCCATGAAAGACAAGTTGGTCAGACAGGAATAACAGTAAGGCCGCACCTTTACATTGCTTGCGGTATTTCAGGAGCGGTACAACACAGGGCCGGAATGGAAGAATCTGCCATGATCATTTCTATCAATAAGGATAAAGAAGCACCAATTAACAATATTGCAGATTATGCTATCATTGGTGACGTTGGCGAAGTAATCCCAAAGATGATCAAATATTATAAAAAGAATGCCAAATAAAATGGCCACATATTTTTAGACTTTAAAATAAAGGAAACAATCATGCCTAATTTTTATAATGATAATAAACATATAAAATTTCATCTGAGCCACCCCCTGATGAAGAAAATCATTTCAATGAGAGAAAAAGATTTCATTGAAAAAGATGAATTTGACTATGCTCCCATGGACTTTGAAGATGCAATAGACAGCTATGAAAAAGTACTGGAAATTGTGGGTGAAATTGCGGGAAACGTCATTGCAGAAAATGCAGCGTCTGTAGATCAAGAGGGGCCGTCTTTAGTGAATAATGAGGTGAAATATGCCAAAGGCACCCAGGAAAATTATGAAGTACTGAAACAAGCCGGATTGATTGGTCTTTCTTTACCAAGGAAATATGGAGGTTTGAATTTTGCCAACAGCGCTTTTGTCATGGCAAATGAAATCGTGGCTCGGGCAGATGCCGGATTTGCGAATATCTGGGGATTACAGGATTGTGCCGAAACCATCAACGATTTTGCCGATGAGGAAGTTAAAGAAGAATTTCTACCTAAATTTTCTTATGAAGGGGCAACCGGCGCGATGGATCTTACTGAACCGGATGCAGGATCAGATCTCCAGGCTGTTCAGTTTAAGGCTACCTACGATAAAGAAACCGACCAATGGACATTGAATGGGGTTAAACGTTTCATCACTAATGGAGATGCAGATGTTTCATTGGTGCTTGCCCGGTCTGAAGAAGATACACAAGACGCCAGAGGACTTTCACTATTTGTTTATGACAGAAGCCATAAGGCCGTTACGATCAGGCGGATCGAAAATAAACTTGGAATCAAAGGCTCACCTACTTGTGAATTGGTCTTTAAAAATGCTCCTGCAAAATTGATTGGTTCCAGAAAATTCGGGTTGATCAAATATGTTATGAGTTTGATGAACGCCGCCAGGTTGGGAATTGGTGCTCAATCGGTAGGAATTGCAGAAGCAGCTTA
>DAOVVI010000072.1 GCA_030637245.1 Cyclobacteriaceae bacterium | reverse complement strand
TAATTTTCATAACAGTTATGTTTAACTATATGGCACTATCTAAACTTCAAGAATATCCGTAAGTACTATTGCTCTGTTACTATAAGCTTTGTAGTCAGATACTGCACTGTTTCAGAAAAATCTCAGCAAAATCAATAGGGCTTAAAAATCATCCACAATCCACCATCCGGTATTTATTAATTTATTCGTTTATTGGTTTAATACCTCGACCCTTGGGTCGATTCCTATCTTTGGGTCCAGCGCTTGCCCTGGGGTATAATGCCCTTTACTATGTGAAATAATTGTAAAAAAACCTTGTTCATTTCAATTATAGAGTTTGATTTTTCTCATTTAACCCCATGAAATTTTATAATATTTATATTTATAAAATTGCCTGTTAGTTATGAAAATAAATACAGAAGATATTTTTTCGTATCCTCTGTAATTCTTCAATTTAAAGAAGAGATAGTTTAACCTAAATCGTCAATAGGAAGAGGTATTATAAAAATAAATGGCACGATTAATATGAATATTAGGCTAAATAGTGAGCCATTATAAAACATCAACTTGAGGGGTAATAATCAAAAAGATGAAATAAAGACGGCACTTGAATACAGCTATTTAACCTGCTCACGATTGGGTTTTTTCCCAATTTCATGAATGTCATAAATCGGTATTCCATCTTTCGATATGCCCTCAATACAAATTTGCAGATTTCTGGCATCGTCCGAATTATAAAAACCAATTTTAGCCCTGCCCCTGCGATTTGTGATTACCTGGGGATTCCAATAAATAGTTGATCGCAAATCTGGTAAAAACTCTGTATTGGTATCCTTGGCATAATTCGGAGAAATAAATACTTCAGGAGTTGTTAAACCTGGCAACATTATTTCATTCATCTCACCTGATTGAGATTGTAAAATCGGACTTTCTCCAGGCTTCGTGTAAATAGCAATAATTCCATTTGCTCTTTTGATAATATCTGATGATTTATCGGATACGTCTTTTATCACTTCAACTCTATCGATAATTACCGGATCAATTTCAGAGAGTATCCTTTTCACATCTTCGTTTTCGACAGCAAAATATTCCTTACTTTCCATGCCCTGAACAGAACCGATCTCGCCTTTCCCATAAGGATCATAGAGAATCATTCCATCCAAAATTAGCAGCGGTTCATTATTTTTACCTCGAATTTTAACTTTTGCCTCTCCCCTATTGTCAATGACGGATATACCTGGAAATCGACTATTGAAAACCTGAAACATATCAGAATATTGATGATATTTGTTATCAATCAAAACTACCTGATCCGGTTTCCCAAATGGGCTGTTCTTTTTTTTGCTTCTAAATCCCGGTTCCTCTAAAACCGGTTGATCTGTAACATGATATGAACTCAATTCCCTTTCCGCTTTTAAGAATTGTTCCAGGTAACGTTTAACATAACCTGCCACCTCTATTTGAGCTGTTTCAAACCCGTTTGCTTTTCGCGATTCATGTGATTTATCAAATTGCATATCGATTGCAACCGGCTCGCCCAGACTATTATTTGCTTTTACTACTACTCTGATCGAATCGCTGATTTCCAGGTCCGTTAAAAGAAAGCTTCCTTTTTCATCTGTCTTAACATACCAACTCCCTACTGCAGGATCAGGAACACTTATTAGTGTAATAAATCCATTGGATAATGGTTTTTTGCCCTTTTTTTCCACAGCCAACCCCGATAAAGCCAGCCCCCTTTTATACCCGCCTGCCGGCGAGGCAGGGATAATTGAAAGATTTTCTTCTTTTGCAAGACTATCGAATGAAACTATTTCCGGTAGCACAGTTTGCTGGCTTAGCATTGCCCAATCCAATTTCTTTAATGTCTCTCTGTCAAAATCATTAAAAAATTCTCCTGGATTTTCTAATTTGTTGTCCGACAAAAAACCTAAGTTATAATAGCTTCTGATATTTCGCCCGTATTTGTCTCTGGATATTTTATCCCTATCCAACACCGAAACCGAAATATTTGCATTGTTCAGTGGTTTCCCGTTTTCATCATTGAGTTCCAATACAAGGTCAATTCTTTCTCTTCCTTTAAACTCTTTTTTTGCGAGGTAATACTTTACAGATGCTTCTTCCGGTTGATTTAAAAACACCAATCTTTTACATTGCAATTTCCCAAGCTCATCAATTAGTAATAGTTGAGTGATGCCACTTGGCAGATTCGATTTTGGAATTTCGGTCTTGTACACTCCTCTTGTTAAAAGTCCGATACGCCTATCGAATAAAATACCATTAGATATCACAAGAATGTAAAACTTTTTTCCTTCAAGTTTCATCGTTCCACGGACAGAAATATCAATGGAATATGGTTTTAGATTGTTCACCATTACAGAATACCCCGCACTTTTCACCTCAGGAAAATTAACTTGTTTAAATTCGTCAGACATGATTATTGTCCTGTATTGAATGGTTGATTTTGGTAACATAAAAATACTTCCAGGCCCATTTTTTTCACTTTTGATAGTTGAAACCCGACGCCCGTCCTGATCGATTAACCTTCCTTTTATATCGATTACTTCTCCAAATTGATTTTTAGCAATAAAGCCAACTTGAACTGGTATGGATTCAACAAGCCCTCCTCCTTCCGGAAAGAACTTTAATGTATTTACACTATCCTTTTTAGTTTTTTTAAACAATCCACTGATATCCGAGGCATTAAAAATTTCCAACTCTTCCTGATAATACAGTACCTCATCAAAATTTTTCATCCATCCGGAATAGGCCCTTAAAATATATAAACCGGATTCCAGTTCCTTTGGAATTACTAATTGCCCATAGCCCACTCCTTCTTTTACCTGATATAATTTTGATAGTATTAGCTTTCCATCCGGTGAAATAAGATCTACGTGCAGCACATCACTTCGATTGCCAAGTATGTTAGTTGCCATATTGACCAGATAAGATTTGAACCACATTTTTTCACCGGCAACATAAAAAGGCTTATCGTGATGAATGTATGCCTTCTCTCCTTTTCCTGGCAGATCAAAATCCTTAAGTCGTTGCTTTACCTGGACAATAAAAGGATCATTATCCAACTCATAATCTTCAAGAACGATTTGATTTTTGTTATTTATATATATAGATCCAAAAGCTCGTTCTGCTTCAAAAGAAGCAGTTACTTCGGCTTCAACCGGCGTCCGTTTAACAATGATGTTTTCATCCCAAAAAAGTTGGTTATAGCCAATATTATCTAATATGTCGGAGTCTCTTCGATTAAATCTCAATAATCTCCCACCAAGTTTTTTTCGTTTTGGGGGTGCATAATAATCATAGTACATTAAAAAGGATCTTGTCTCTACTTTATTGGTAAAAACCCCATCGAAATAATAGTCAAAATTTTGGCCCAGCCGCATGTAGTCTAACGCTAACTTTTCATCTTCCAAAGGTTTAAAAGCGATTTCACAAGTAACATTGTAGTTCTTCCATGAACCTTTTTCTCCCTTCAGTGAGATGAATTTTAAATTATCGTTTGTAATGGTCCCTTTAATTTTAAGCACATTATATGAATCCACATCTATAAACAATTCTCCCTCCATGGCGGGGAAAGTCACATCCTCTTTTTTTGAAAAGTGTATTTGAGCTACTCTTCGATTATTTACAGATTGTATCCGCTCAGTACTCAAGAAATATTGCTCACGCACATTTTCGCTAACCGGCATGATGAGGTCGTCTGTTTTCGGCTGAACAATGGTCAGCAACCGTACCATCAAAGTGAAGTTCTTATTGTAAATAAAAGAATCTGCTGTAGATAGTTTTAATGCATATCTGCCTTCCTGAATTGCCCAGTCATCAACTCCATTCAAACTATATTTCGTGTCATAAAAGATTTCATAAAGTTCTGAATATTCATCTCCATTTTTTGAGATTTGTCTGTAAAAGGCCTTGCCGTATTGATTTTTGCTAAATTGACTAATAATTTTATAGTAAGCTTTAGTTACAAGACCATAGGCAAATTCATCGTTTCCCTTTCCTTTAATTACCAGCTCATCCAACAGAAATTTTCCGGGTGTTAATTCGATAACCAAATGTTTGCTTTCCTTTACTTCAATTTCTAAAGGTTCAAAGCTTAAATGCGAAATGAGCAATATTAAAGGCAGACTATCAACTTTAAAGGAAAATTCTCCCAATGAATTACTTGAAGTTCCTTTATAAATTTCTGTTAGTGCTATATTGGCAAATGGTATCGGTTCTTTGGATTCGGCATCAATTATTTTTCCGGAAATCTCAATATTCTGAGCATTCCCAATGCTGAAAAGTCCAATGAAGACTAAAAACAAATAAAGTTTAAAAAATACCCTCATGATGTTAATATGGTCAAACGCCTTTATCATAAGAAAAAATACAAATAATATTATGCAGTCGAAAGAGAAATTGCATAAAACTTACAATTATTAAAATCTTCAAAATATATTCAAATTAGCTTTTTAATTTTGGTTAGTTTTTTTTGTGAATGGTAAGTTCTATTTAAAGAAGGAGGCTTTTTAAACTCGTGAAGTTACTTATTATTGAAGATAATATAGAATTATCTAAAAACATACAAAGCTATCTTGCAAAAGAAGGTAGTATTTGTGAGACTGCTTTTTCTTACAATCAAGCTATTGATAAAATCATATCCTTCAAATATGATGTGATAATTCTTGATTTAATGCTTCCTGATGGAACTGGATTGGATGTGCTTCAAGCCTTGAAAGACGAGTCATCTGAAGCAGGAGTATTGATTGCATCTGCTAAAAATTCGCTTGACGACAAATTAAAAGGTCTTGATCTCGGCGCCGATGATTATATTACTAAACCATATCACCTTTCCGAATTAAATGCCAGAATAAAAGCGATTTACAGAAGAAAAAATTTTAAAAACAAAAAATTCCTCGAATGCAACGAAATAAAAATTGATACGGATGCATGTGAAGTCTTTGTATCGGAAACTCAATTCGAACTCACCAAAAAAGAATATGAATTATTGGTCTATTTTATTTCCAACCAAAACCGCGTGGTAACCAAGCAATCAATTGCAGAACATTTGTGGGGCGATCATGCAGATTTTTACGATTCCTTTGATTTTGTTTACCAACATATCAAAAATCTTAGAAAGAAGATTATCCAGGCAGGGGGAGGAGATTACATCAATACCATCTATGGAATGGGTTATAAATTCAATCCCTAATCCAAATGAGATTACTACTCAAGGTAACACTCTATTATTTAGTTATTACACTTATCGTCTTTGGAATCGGCGGGATCATAACCTATAATATTTTTCAGAAGCAAATACAGCGTGAGACAGACAGGTATTTAATTTCAAGATTATGGAGCCTTCAGAATTCAATTGAAAATGGCGAATCACCTTTTGCATTTATATCCAATAATTTAAGCATCAAAGAAATTGACGACTCGTTGGATGAAACCAGATTTTCTTTTGGAGATACACTGGCAACTCATCCAAGTCCACATATAGATAGATTAGAAACACATAGGAAACTAAAGGTAATCAGAAAGATAGTTGGTAAAACCTACAAAATTGAAATTTTTGACGTCATTGTGGAGTCCGACGATATCTTCTCCGGTGTATTTCAATCGCAGACACGCTTGTTTATCATATTGGGTGCAGCATTTGTGCTCTTTAGTTTTTTAGTTTCAACCTGGCTTTTTAAGCCTTTTAATGTCACACTTCAAGCTATTAAGGATTTCAGACTCAATGATATGGGCGAGTTTAATCTGAGTAAAACGAATACAAAAGAATTCAAAGAACTTAATGGGATTCTTACCCGAATGACAAAAAAAAGTCAGAAGGATTATAAAAGTCTCAAAGAGTTTTCAGAGAACGCATCGCACGAAATGCAAACTCCTTTGGCCGTAGCCAAAGGAAAAATAGAACTATTGATGCAAACCAAAGACCTGGATGAAGAGCAATTACAATTGATCAACTCATCCTTTGAAGCCATCAATCATTTATCAAAAATGAGCAAGTCTTTGAGTTTACTGACAAAAATTGAAAACAACGAATTTACAGATTTACAGGAGATCAATCTCTCAGAAAAAATTAACCAATCTATCTTTGATTTTCAGGAATTACTGGAACTCAAAGAAATTAAAATCGATCATGAAGTTGAAGAAAATATTATAGTACAATCAGATCCGGTTCTAATTCAGATTCTGATCGCAAATCTTTTTCGAAATGCCATTCAGCATAATATTGCAAAAGGACACATATTTGTAAAACTTACTAAAGATAACCTGACTATTTCCAATACAGGTAAACCTCTTTCCGCACCTCCGGATTCACTGTTTAAAAGATTTAAAAAAGACAATCAAAGCAGTGGAACAATTGGACTCGGCCTGGCCATTGCAAAGAAAATTTGCGATGTCAATAATTATGAAATTACGTACTTCTTCAAGAACGATGAGCACATCCTAAACGTGTCATTTTATAAGAATATGTAAATTCAGATTTCCTTCAAAATTGTCACAGAATTACTTCAGAATTGTCTTTTACTTTAGTGCCAGGTTAAACATAAAAAAATATCTAAACAGCAAAAGTTTATTTGGATTAAAATTGAGTTAGATTAGCACTAATAGCTAATTAATCTCATACTAACTTGATCGAACAAAAGTTCTAATCCATTGCTGATTAGTGGTTTTAGTGTTTTAATTTCATAATTTGTTTACCAATTGATGCGGCTTCAAGGCTGCATCAATTGGTAGATGTTTAATCTTGAGCTTATTCAGCGTGAATGATTTCTCTTTAAAATCAGGAAATGATATCCTGTCAATTTTCAATATTCTCTCCAATCTGTTATATGCAAAATATCCACAACAATGTGTCGTTTGGGAACTATGAAAAAAGAATAGGAAAAGCATAACGACCCTCCTTCAATCTCAATAAAATTCATTGTTATGATGTGTAAGCTCGTGTCAAGTCAGTTGTGGTGCTTAGGTTTAACCGAAGTAATTCCTGCCTACTGGGCAGGCAAGTTTATTCATGAGAAGGCATAAAATATAGCCTGTCCCGCATAGCGGGAAGCATAGCCATCCGCGTGTAGCCGAAGCTTTAGCGCCATGCCGTCGGCAAGCCTTTGGCGGCAGATAGGAGGCACAAGCTACGTGAATATTTTTCAACGCAGTCAGGGATAAAAAGGACTAGGCTTGGACTGGATAAACCAAACTTGAATGGACACTAGCGTAATAAATCTTAATCTTTCTTTTAATCATTGAGAATCGATATTTTGTACTATG
>DAOVVI010000339.1 GCA_030637245.1 Cyclobacteriaceae bacterium | reverse complement strand
TGGTAAACTACTTCACCTTTATTCAAAAGCGCCATACTGTGGCAGGTGCTTGATATGTCACCAACAATATGCGTGGAAAGAATGATGATAATGTCACGTTGACTCATTTTTGAAAGCAGGTTCCTAAACCTGATCCGTTCATCAGGGTCAAGCCCGGTTGTCGGCTCATCAACTACGATAATTTTCGGATCGCCAATTAATGCCTGTGCAATTCCCAATCTCCGCTTCATGCCACCGGAAAGTTTATTGGCCATTCGCTCCCGGACTTCGTAAAGGCCCACATTTTCAAGCATTTCATCGATTGCAGATTTTCGTTCCGCACCATTTCTTAATCCTGCCAAACTAGCTGCATAATCCAGAAATTCCCAGGTTTTAAGTTTGGAAAAAAAAGCAAAATCCTGGGGGAGATATCCTAAAAATCCACGAACCTCTTTACGATGTTTGTGCAAATCCATATCATTTACCCTGATTGCTCCGCTTGAAGGTTTCATGAGTGTAACAAGAATGCGCATCAAGCTGGATTTACCGGCGCCATTTGGCCCAAGTAATCCAAACATTCCGTTTTCAATTTCCAGGTTAATATCCCGGAGAGCATGGTTGCCGTTTTTATAGATCTTATTCAGTTCTTCAATTGATACTTTCACGGCCAAATAATTTAAAAAGATGAATATTTTAATTTATCGAATATACAAATGAACCTTGATAAATATCATCAAATTATCCGGTATCGATATTCGATTTGAAAGTTGAGTTTATTTCTCCTGAAAAGAAATTTTTTTCAACCAATAGGAGGGATATATCAACCAATGAAACATAATAGTGGGGCTGGGAGCTGGGTGCTGGCATGTGCCGACTGAGAACTGCTACTGCCACTGGCAAATGTTCAATTTGATTGAAATATTGGACATATTCAGGATGCGTGACTTAAAATTGACAGAAGACAAATGAATATGTCCATAAATTGATAATAATTGGACAAACAATGATTGCTTTAACGATAAATGCACCTAACATTTTGCAATCTTTTCCCCAATTTACCTTATTCGATAATAATTCAATAAGCCATTTGATATTACACTATAAAATATTTGTCGATTTGCATTATTGTAAGACCCTTAGTTATTTCATGCAATACATCAAGTAAATTGAAAAATCCGGGCATTTTATTTTTTCTGATCTTCGTTTTATTCTATTCCTGTGTTTCTGGACAAAAGGAAAATAGTGTAGCGGAAAACAACGAAAATCTGATGGAATATGATGAAGATTTTGATTATATAACTCAACTGGAACAGGACATTGTCGGAGAATGGGCAAATATCTCAATGAAAGTTTGGGTGAAAACGTATAATAATTCTGATACATCATTTATTGTTGATATCACTGAAGAGACATGGGAAATGAAAATGAATATAAAACCCATTGTTACCATAATTCGGGAAGATGGCACTTATATTTCCGAATTCCGAAACTCATTTGATTCTTTGATATACAGACCGGAAGGCACCTGGATGATTGATGGAGATACATTGATTATGGAAGACCATCAGGCTGTCTATACGTATCAGATTTTCATTGATGGAGATTTGGCAGAGTTTAAAAACCTGATCGATTGGGATAAAGACGGTAAAGTAGATGATGAATATTTTGGGGTGCAGCGAAAGAATAATTAAAAAACTTTCAACTCAATATTACATCTTGTATTTGATACGTTTTATATTTTATGGCGTTATTTTTTAGTTATGTATAATTGTTTAATTTTTAATGTATAGAAATGAGAAATTTAATTTCCGTAGTAATCGTATTTTTTATTGTATTAAGTACCACCGCTGTGTCGGCAGAATTGCAGATTTTACCTACTGGAATGAGAATTACAGTATTAAGTCGATTAGGCAATCCGGTTGAGAATGCAAAAGTGACTGTTTATGAAACAAGGGATGATTATGACAATGAAGAAAACTCAATAGCTGGTCCTGCCTTTACGGATGAAAAAGGAAGGGTTACTTTTAAGAACCTGGAAGTAAAACAATATTTTGTACAAGTGATAAAGGGTGATGACAGTAATTATGGAGATGCAGAACAAACCGGTAAGTTGAAAAAAGGAAAGATCAATAAGTTTAATATTGTGATTCAATAATTGCCAATTGCATCAATATATAATATGATTGAGTGAAAAGGTTAAAGGGCTTATTGATCATTTTTTGTATCGGGGGACTTGTATTTCTTGTCCGCTGTACGAATAAATCAAAACGGGATTTTGTCCCACCACCTCCTAATCATGAACCATCAGCATCTCTTGCATATCCGGAATTGAAGAAATATTCCATAGGCTCCAAAGAAAATCCAAATGCGAGAAAAGCATATGAGGAAGCCATGCTTGTTGACCCTCAAACAGGACGCTTGCCAGAAAATATAAAGAGGCTGGAATTTAAATTTTCATCTAAAATTCCAGGGAGAATCCCAAAGGGAAAAAACCTTAGATCGGGCGAAACCAATGAAGAGGAATGGAGGTCTATTGGTCCTTACAATAAAGGAGGCAGAACAAGGGCTATTGCCATAGATATTGCAAACGAAAAGATACTATTGGCCGGAGGCGTTAGCGGTGGAATGTGGCGCTCTGAAGACGAAGGAAAAAATTGGGTAAAAACTACTGTTCCGTCCAATATCCATAGTGTCTCTTGCATCAGCCAGGATATACGACCAGGCAAGCAAAATATTTGGTATTACGGTACCGGAGAATTCACATCAAATTCTGCAAGCAAGAAAGGTGCTCCTTACAGAGGGGATGGTGTTTTCAAATCGATTACCCGTGGCAAAACCTGGGTTCATCTTTTGTCCACTTCGGAAGGTGTACCAAATAATTATAACAGTCAATTCCAATATATTTGGAAGGTGCTGCCAAATCCTAAAAACCAGGTTAATAATGAGGTTTTTCTTGCAACAGTAGGCGCTATCTTCAGGTCCATTGATGGGGGTAATTCCTGGAATGTAGTTTTGGGAAGAAAGGCGAATAGCACACCTGATACTGACCTAAATAATTCCAATCTTTCTGATTTTTCGGATATTGTCCAAACTGTGGATGGTATTTACTATGCGGTTTTAAGCCAACGGAGTAGAAGTGGATCGAGTACTCATAGGGGAATTTATAGATCTGAAGATGGCGTAACCTGGATTAAAATCACACCGGGAATCTGGCCACAACTCTATGCCCGTACTGTAATAGCCACTTCAAAGATGAATCCGAATGAGGTTTACTTTAGCGTAAATTCTCAAAATGAAATGCTATGGAGATACACCTATATATCCGGGAATGGTTCCGGATCAGGTGGTCGCTGGGAAGATCTTAGTGATAATATTCCTGCTTATGGCGGAGAAGTTGGCGATTATGATAGCCAGGATTCATACAATATGGTATTAAATGTTCATCCGGCAAATGAGGATGTCGTATTTCTTGGAGGGACAAATCTGTACAGATCAACAGACGGATTTTCAACAATTGAAAATACTGCCTGGATCGGTGGATATGATACAGCCAATAATATCAAAGTATTTCCAAATCATTTTGTTGATCAGCATGCACTGGCTTTTTATCCCTCAAATCCCAACAAAATGATTTCTTCCAATGATGGAGGAGTATTTATAACCGATGATAATTCTTCAGATAATATTTTTTGGGCGCCGTTAAACAATGGATTTGTTACC
>DAOVVI010000079.1 GCA_030637245.1 Cyclobacteriaceae bacterium | reverse complement strand
TCTACATCCATGAATATATTAAAATTCATCACCTTCAGCCCAAGCTTCAATTATTCAGAGTTGTGGTATATTAAAGAGTTAAACTATCAGTGGATTGATGAAGCTGCTGCAGTGAAGGTTGACACTATTGATAAATTTTCAAGGGCATATCAATATAGTGCCTCAGGATCATTTAATACACGGCTGTATGGCACATTAAATTTTAGAGGAGAAAAAATCCAGGCAATCCGGCATGTGATGATCCCATCGGTTTCAATGAGCTTTAGCCCTGATTTTTCAGATGATAAATACGGCTACTACCAGGAAGTGCAAATCGATACATTAGGAAATACAAGAAAGCTTTCAAAATATGAAGGCTTTGTCTATGGAACACCTTCTGCAGGCGAAAACGCTTCGGCGTCATTTTCACTCTCTAACAATCTGGAAATGAAAGTGAAAACTAAAAAAGACACTACCGACAAAGCCAGGAAGGTAGTATTGCTTGATAACCTGTCCTTTAACACAAGTTACAATTTTCTGGCTGATTCCTTTCAGCTTGCTCCCATTAGAATAGCTGCCAGAACCAGGATATTTAATAAAAAACTGGACATTAGTTTCAACTCCACTCTCGATCCGTACATTTATCAGCTTGACAGCATATATTTCACAAGCAATGGAGATAAAAGAGTTGCTCAGCGAAGAAGAAACATTTATACCTGGGATATTGGCGAAGGTATTGGTCAGTTAACGCAAGCTACACTTGCTCTTGGGATGAGTCTCAATCCCAAGGCAAGAGATAAAAATAACCAGCGTGAAGAGGACCTTGGGCCACTGACGGCAGAAGAAGAGATGCAATTGGAATTTATCAAAAACAATCCGGAATTATATGTAGATTTTGATATTCCCTGGGATCTGAGGTTTAATTATAATGTGAACTATCGAAAAAGGGGGCATGAAGATGCCGACATTATTCAGGCGCTAACATTTAGTGGCAGCATCACTTTTACTGAGAAATGGAATATGTCGTTCAGTTCCGGTTTTGACTTTGAAAGCTTAGAATTTACCCAGACAAACTTTAACATAACACGAGATCTTCATTGTTGGCAGATGAACTTTTCATGGACTCCATTTGGTCGATATCAATCCTATTATCTAACAATAAATGCCAAATCTTCCTTATTGCAAGATCTAAAAGTGAACAAACAAAGAAGTTGGTTTGATAACTAGTATTTCTGAGAAAACACCTCTTTTTTAGTTGTTTTTATTTTCCCGGGCGCCAGTAATTTGAGACTTGAACTTAGAAAAATCTATATCTTAAATCTTTGATTTTTGCACTTTCTTTAATTGCCTCACCTGAGCTATAAGATACTCTGCCTGACGTTCTTTGTTCGATTTGATTTTTATATGTCGAATAATCAGCAATTTCAGGAGCTTGGGTCATATTAATCATTTCCAAAATCAGTATGCCATTTTCTTCTTTAATAGGCGATGATTTTTCGCCGCTCTTAAGTGCAAACGCTTTGCCGATAGCAATGGGAGCAAATCCTACAGTTGGAAGTGAATTGGTAGAAAATTTAAGATCACTTGAGCTATATACTCTAGCATCAACGCCATATTGCTCGCTCATTTCATCGAGCGTTCCCTCCATCGTTTTTAATTTTTCGATAATTATATTTCCCTTTTTCTCATTCTTTACTTTAGGATCAATCTGATCTTTTACATCTTCTAAAGAGGCCGGTCCTTCATCAGTTATATTTGTTAATGAAGCTACAATATACTGATCTTCTAATTCCATGACATCCGATACGCTTCCGATACCGGGATCGTTATACGCCCATTGAATTACGGACCTGGCATTGCCGACGTCATTAAACCTACGGTCATTCTTACTAATATTTTCAGCATTGAATACCTGCAGGGAATCTCGCTCGGCATTTGCAATAAACTCGTCATAATCCTCACTTGTGGAGGTAAAATAATCCGCCTTCCTAAATGCACTATTCCTGGTTTCATCACTAGGAGTTATTTCTCTTTCCACACTGGCTACAGCATACAAATTTTTATTTATGGTTTCTGTCACCTTAATAATATGATACCCAAACTGAGTTTCAATAAGCCTGTTGATCAATCCTTTTCGTGTTGCGCCAAATGATGCTTCTTCAAATGGTTGTACCATTTTGCCAGGGCCAAACCAGCCAAGATCACCGCCACTTTGAGCGGATCCATCTTCGCTATTTTCCCGGGCCAATTGTTCGAAATCTCCACCATTTCGCAATTGATTTAAAATTCCCTGTGCTTTTTTTCGTGCACTTGCTTTTGCATCATCAGATTCATCTGTCCATTTGATAAGGATATGACTGGCTTTTACCGCTCCAATGGTATCTTCCACTATATCTGATACCTTATAAAGTACAAAATTACCATCTTGAAAATATGGCCCTCTAACATCGTCTATACTTAGGTTTGAATAATTTGCCTGGAGCATTCTGGGCAATGCATCAACTGTTAGTTTTGAATAAAACTGATCGCCATCGGAATTGCTCCTTGCAAAAATCGAGTCTTCTGTATTGGATTTAAAATCCTCCTTTAGCTGGTCCATTTCCTGCTGAAAGAAAGAGGTGTCTTCCGCTGAAGGGAGCATAGGAATGGAAATATAGCTAAATTTGCAGCTTTCCTCCACTTTATATTCTGCCTGATGATCATCCAAATAATTCGTCAATTCACTTTCGGTAATTGATACAACTGAATCTGAAACGGAGTAATACGGTATATATAAATATTTTATTTCTGCCACTGCAGTTTCTTCCTGGTATTGTTTTTTTGCTTCCTCGTCAGTGGCATAAGTTGTTTTCACCAACATATTATCATATTTAATCCTAAATCTTGATGGTTTAAGATTTTGCTCAAACATATACCATGATGCCTGTTGTTGAGGAGGTAATTCACTGACCTGCTTGAGATAGGCAATAATCCTGTCTCTCTGAAACTCGCCGGTTTGAGGGTCGGTAAATGCTTGTTTTAATTCAAAAGTCACATTGTTCCCCTGAACCATATCCCATTGCTCATCATCAGTTACTTGCAATCCTAACTGGTCATATTGATCCTGAAAAGCTATTTTTACAATAAGATAATCCCAGGCTTGCTGACGAATTGAAAACATTTCACCTTCAGAAGGATTTCTTCCGTAATTGACTGTATAGTTGTATTTTATTTGATCAATCTGCTCTTGATATCGCTCTCTTTCTATTGTCTTTCCGGCAATCTCGCCAACATCGGTTTTATTCTTACCCAGTATTGTAGAATTTGGCCCAAGAACATCTCCCCCAACTACAAAAAATCCAAGACCAATTGCTACAAAACCTATTGCCCAACTCGATCTTTGTCTTATCTTATTTATTAATGCCATATGATATTTTCTTAAAGTGCCGCAAAAATAGCTACTTAGATAATTAAAACCAAAAAATAAATCTTTCAAACCTCAAACCCTGCCCTTATGATTTTTCCCGGTTTATGGTGAGTTTAATATTATCTATTCGATTATTTTCAATACTTTCTATATTAAAAGTAAAATTGTCCGAATTGATCTTCTCATTCTTTTTTGGAAAATCTTCAGCTAATGATAAAATCAATCCGCCAAGTGTTTCATAATCCCCTTCCGGTAGTTGGAAATTATACTTATCATTGAGATAATCGATTTCGTGCCTTGCGCTTAATAAAAAGTTTTCGTCGTCAATTCTTTTTTCCAAAAGATCTTCCTCATCATGCTCATCCTGAATTTCTCCAAAGATCTCTTCCATTATATCTTCTATAGTTACAATACCTGAGGTTCCTCCGTATTCATCCACAACTAAGGCTATATTCTTTCGCTCTGAAATAAACTGAATCATTAATTCATTTGCCTTCATAGTCTCAGGCACTATTATTATCGGGATAATTATTTCTGAAAGATTTTCAGGTTTCTTAAATAATTCAATGGAATTGCAATAACCAATAATATTATCAATAGACTCTTTATAAACTAATACTTTAGAATAACCGCTTTCAACGAATGCAGTTTTTAATTCTTCAATGGTATCATCAAAGCTGACTGTAACTAATTCAGTTCTCGGAACAAGGCAATCTCGTATCTTTACGGTTTTAAATTCCAAAGCGTTTGTAAATATTTTAGCGTTGACTTCCTGTTTTTGTTCCTCTTCCTGGACATTGATCATCCTTTTGATATATTGATTGAGGTCAATTAAACCAAAGACCGGTTTGTCTTCTGAGTATTCAAGTCTCAATACTTTTTCTATAAGTATTTTAGATAAGTTTACGATTAACCATACTGCAGGAAAGAAAAGGATATAGATGATATAAATTGGTATAGCCAGAAATGAAAGCATCCTGTTAGGACTGAGAAGGGACAAACTCTTAGGTAAAAATTCAGCCGTTATTAATACTATTATGGTTGCCATGCTCGTTTGCAGCACAAAAACGATCAACTCATTATTTAGTATGGATGGAAGGCTATTGGCGATCAAAGGCTTAAGTATAAATGCCATGAAAATACCATAAATTACTAAGGTGACATTATTACCGATAAGTGTCGAGGTGATAAACCAGGAAGGTTTTTTTACAAATCCGGACAATATTTTATCGGATAAGCGACCCTGCTGACTTCGGAGTTCAATGTGTAGTTTATCCGATGAAATAAAAGCAATTTCAACACCGGAAAAAAAAGCCGAAAGTAATAATGAGACAAGGACTACTATAATATAAGTTGTTTCTATCATTTTTGTGAAGGATTACTATTTTCAGGGACTATTTATCCTTTCTCTTATTTATTTACCGGACTCCGGGGAATTTCCCGAGCACTTTCTTTAAATATAAGAATATTACAATTATAGAAAAAGGCGGGGAAAAGCTCCCCGCCTTTAATATGTCGCAATTTGCAAAAAAACCAACACACTTATGGTAAAAGATAGATCAAAATTATAAGAGGTCCTCTAAAGCTCATTTTTCAGATATCTCCCTGTGTAACTTTTACTTACCTTTACAACTTCCTCAGGTGTGCCGGCACAAACTAATTCTCCACCATCTTCTCCTCCTTCCGGCCCCAGGTCAATTATATAGTCAGCAACTTTAATTACATCGAGGTTATGCTCTATGATGAGGACGGTATTTCCTTTATCAACCAATATGTTGAGTACGTTCAATAAATGCTGAATATCCTGAAAATGCAGTCCGGTCGTAGGTTCGTCCAGTATGTAAAAGGTTTTCCCCGTATCCTTTTTAGAAAGTTCAGTGGACAGCTTCACACGTTGCGCTTCCCCTCCTGAAAGGGTAGTTGCATGCTGGCCGAGTGTGATATACCCCATCCCAACATCGTTTAATACCTTGAGTTTTCTGTAGATCTTTGGCATGTGTTTAAAGAAGGAAACGCCTTGTTCTACGGTCATTTCCAACACATCTGAAATAGATTTCCCTTTAAACCTTACTTCCAGAGTTTCCCTGTTATATCTCTTTCCTTTACAAGTCTCGCAAGGCACATAAACGTTTGGCAAGAAGTCCATTTCGATCAATTTCAATCCGGCTCCTTCGCACGTCTCGCATCTTCCTCCTTTTACATTGAAAGAAAACCGGCCCGGTTTGTATCCCCTGATTTTTGCTTCAGGAAGATTTGCAAAAAGTGACCTGATTTCCGTAAACATGCCGGTATAAGTTGCAGGATTTGACCTTGGTGTTCTACCTATTGGTGATTGATCTACCTCCACAACTTTATCCACTTTCTCAATTCCAGTAATGGAGATATAAGGCATTGGCCCTTTTTTTGACCTGTAGAAATGCTGATTTAAAATGGGAAAAAGCGTTTCATGGATAAGCGTTGATTTTCCACTTCCCGAAACTCCAGTAACGCAAATCATGGTACCCAATGGCAATCTCAGGCTTACCTTTTTTAGGTTATTGCCGGTGGCGCCTTTCAATTCAAGCCAACTTCCGTTGGGATTTCTTCGTGCCTCGGGAACTTCAATCCGTAGTTTGTTTTTAAGAAAATCTGCCGTCAGGCTTTCCTGTTTCAAAAAATCAGTTGGGCTTCCCGCTGCTACAATATGACCGCCATGCAGCCCCGGGCCGGGGCCAATATCTAAGATATAATCCGACGAAAGCATCATTTCCTTGTCATGCTCGACGACAATCACAGAATTGCCCAAATCTCGTAAATCCTGCAAAGCCTTGATCAATCTTGTGTTATCTCTTTGGTGCAAACCAATGCTCGGTTCATCAAGTATGTAGAGCACCCCAACAAGTTGAGTTCCTATTTGTGTAGCAAGTCGAATCCGTTGAGCCTCACCTCCAGAGAGTGTTTTAAGAGGTCGGTTGAGGTGTAAATAATTAAGCCCCACCTCCAATAAAAAGTTGATTCTTTTCCTGATCTCCTTTAGGATTTCAATAGCTATCAACTTTTGCCTTTCATTGAGACGATCTTCGAGATTTTCAAACCACTTCCCCAGATTGTTTATATCAAAAGCAGCAAGATCAGCAATATTCTTCCCGTCAATCTTAAAGTTCAATGACTCTTTTTTTAATCTGGCTCCATCGCAATCAGGGCAAACCCGAACGATCATAAAATCCTTAACCCACCTCTGAATGTTCTCAGTCCCTCCTTCACTCTGCTTTTCAAGGAAATTTATAATCCCTTCAAATTTTGTGTGCCAGTCTGTTCCTGGATACTTTACTGAAGAAACCGCCACGGGTACTTTATCTCCATAAAGCAAAATATCAATAACCTCTTGCGGGATTTTATGGATCGGAGTAGAAAGGTCAACATCATTACGTTTCAGAATCGCCTGAATCTTCTTAAAAATCCATATTTCCCGGTAAGGTCCCAAAGGAGCTATTCCTCCGCGGGAAATACTTAAGGACGGGTCTGGGATCACAGATTCCCTGGTGATTTTCTCAATTTTACCCAAACCGTTACAGGTAGGGCATGCTCC
>DAOVVI010000457.1 GCA_030637245.1 Cyclobacteriaceae bacterium | reverse complement strand
TTTGCGCGTAGTAAAAGAAGTTGCTGCAGCATCGCATATCTATGGAAAAGGGATTGTTGAAGAGGAGGCATTTACCTCTTTTCAACATTGGCAGGAAGGACCTTTTGATATGAAACCTCAGGGCGACAGGGCTTTTTGCGAAGGTATGAATCGAGTGGTATTTCATGGATTTAGCCACAATATTTCAGGCTCAGGATTCCCCGGATACGTATATCATGCCGGCACTCATTTTAACAACAAGCGTGTGTGGTGGCCAAAAGTTAAGCCGTTTATCAATTACATCTCCCGGCTTTCATCGGTTTTTCAGGAAACAGATTTTGTGGCGGATGTACTCTGGTATTACGGCGATAAAATACCAAATTCTGCCACACCTAAAAATGCTCATTTTAATGTAGGGTCGGGTTACGATTATGAAGTTATAAATACAGAAATCCTTTTAAATAACCTCACAGTAAAAAACGGCAAATTTGTTTTATCAAATGGAGCAAATTTCAGTTTGCTGGCATTAGAAAACGAAGATGCAATAAATCCAGGTGTTTTAATTAAACTCCAGGAATTAGCAAAGCAGGGGGGCATAATTGTAGGTGACAAGCCGAAAAAAATTGCTGAAACAAGAAATTTACAATTATCACAAAAAGATGGCGGGAACCTGATAAATCAACTCTGGACAAATGCAACAGATAAAAAAGGTAAAATATTTTCAGGGATTACACATATAGAAATGCTGAATGATCTTAATGTTTCTCCGGATTTTAATTATTCTGATAAAGAATCATTTCTCCTGGATTATATTCATTATAAAAAAGATGAGCTCGATTTCTATTTTATTAGGAACACCTCAGATGTATGGATTTCACGCGAATGCAGCTTCCGGCAGCAAAACAAAGTTCCGGAGATTTGGGATCCGGTATCCGGTGAAATAATTCCAGTATCTATTTACAACCAGAATAATGAGTACATAAACATTCCAATTACTTTGGCACCCCATGGTTCGCAATTAATTGCACTACGAAAAACAAATCCAATACCACATTATACCCAGATAACTGTTGATGGTCAGCATCCACCACTTTTCGAGTTTACAAAAGAAGGATTCCTTTTATTGAAAGATGGCATTGTTGAATTAAAAAAACAAGATCAATCTAAAGCCATTAATAATAGTGTACAATCTCAAACCCTGGTTGGTGGCTGGGAATTGTTTTTCCCGGAAAATTGGGGAGCCCCCGAAAAAATAGATTTACCTGTATTAACTTCCTGGACAAATTCGGAAATTGAAGGAGTCAAATTTTTTTCGGGCACTGCAACCTATAAAAAAACGTTTCAATACGATATCCAGTCAAACTCATCTGACAACCAGAGAATTTATCTCAATTTAGGCAACTTATCGAAAGTAGGTGAAGTTTGGTTGAATGGCCAGCATGTGGGAATAACCTGGTCCTTACCATACAAATTTGATGTAACAAATATCATAAAATCTGGCGATAACAACCTAACGATTGAAGTTGCAAATACCTGGTCGAACCGACTGACTGGTGATGCAATTACAGGAGATAATTATACCAATTCCAATATTTCAAGAACAATAGTTGCAACAAAAGGAATTTTACCTGGTGATCAAACCCGGGTTCCCTGGGCAGAAGTTCCATTGATCGAGGCAGGGTTGTTGGGGCCGGTAAGCATTATAACTATTAAAATGATAAATTAATGTAATTATCTTCTGAAATATTCAGGCTGGATATTATAGATAGGCTCTAATTGTTGAAGGCAGCTACGCTATAATCGCTTCTCCAATTCCGAAATTTCTGTAAGTCCTTGTACTCTTCCGTGGTATGAATAACCTGGATTTGAAGCGATATTTAAGTCCTCTTTCAGTTTAAGTCCATGGTCAGGGCGCATAGGAATCTGGTGATTTTCCATACCTGAATCTCTTCTCCTTCGCATTTCATCGTGAAGTAGTTCTACAATTTTTGGCATGTCAGCGCCACCTTCCAGGTGACCTGATTCGCAAAAACTACCATCCTCATTCAATACTGTGGTATTTCTGAGATGAGCAAAATGTACATTTTCTCCAAGTACATTTAAAAAGTCAATTAGGTTATTGTCAGATCTGGAAGACAAAGAGCCACTGCAAAATGTAATGCCATTGGCGACCGAATTATTCTGCTGCATGATCCATTCATAATCCTCCTTTGTTCCGGCGATACGCGGTAAACCGAGAACAGAGAAAGGGGGATCATCAGGGTGCAGGCACATTTTTATACCATTCTCTTCGGCCACAGGTAGTATTTCATTCAGGAAAAATGAAAGATTCTTGCGCAGTGTATTCGCATCAATATCCTTGTATAATTCCAGTTTTCTAAGAAATGTCTTTTTATAATCTTTTGCTTCATCAACTCCGCCATCAATAAATCCCTGTGTCACCACAATAATATTATGTGCCAGTGACTCTTTTTCACTTTCATCCATCAGATTGAAAACCTGTAGTGCTTTGGCTAAAAGTGAATCAGAATAGTCTTCTTCTGCTTTCGGTCTTTTCAGTATATGAACATCAAAAGCAACAAATGTTGGATAATCAAAAAGCATGGATTTTCCCTGCCTACCCTGCCTCGCCGGCAGGCGGGCGGCCAGGCAGGCATGATTTTTCCATTGATAATCAAGGTCAGTACGCACCCAATCAATGACCGGCATAAAATTATAGCACACTTTTGTCAAGCCGCATTTTCCCAGATTGGCCAGGCTTTGCTTATAATGTTCGATGATGTTTTTGAACTTCGGCCCCTGGTATTTGATCTCTTCATGGATAGGCAGACTTTCTACAACTGACCAATTAAATCCATGGGTTTTTAAAAGTGATTTTCGTTTTTTGATTTCTTCCACCGGCCAGGTGGTTCCATTCGGAATGTGATGCAGAGC
>DAOVVI010000493.1 GCA_030637245.1 Cyclobacteriaceae bacterium | reverse complement strand
GATCATGATGGCATGATTGAACTCCCCATTGAATCCAAGAAAACCAATGGCGCCACCATAATATCCTCTTCTGGTATTTTCATACTGGTCGATCAACTCCATAGCCTTATGTTTTGGTGCTCCGGACAAGGTTCCTGCAGGGAAGGTATCCGCAACCATCTGAATGGTATTCGCTCCATCTTCAAGTTTGCCGACCACTTTTGAAACCAGGTGAATGACATGAGAAAAATACTGTACCTCCTTAAATGTTTCTACCTCCACTTCCGATCCGTTTCTGCTGAGGTCGTTCCTTGCAAGATCCACCAACATTACGTGTTCAGAAGTTTCCTTTTCATCTTCAAATAATTTTTGGGCCAACTCAGCATCCGCCTTATCATTTCCTGTTCTTCTAAAAGTACCGGCTATTGGATAGATGATAGCTTTATTATCCTTTATTACAATTTGTGCTTCCGGAGATGATCCGAATATTTTAAAACTCCCATAATCGAAATAAAACAAATAAGGGGAAGGATTTACAGATCGAAGCGATCTATATACATTGAATTCATCGCCAAGAAAACCTGATTTGAATCTCCTGGAAAGAACAATCTGAAAAACATCTCCCCTAAAACAATGATTTTTCCCTTTTGAAACAATGTCCATATATTCTTCATCGGTAACATTTGAGGTTTCATCATCATTCCAATTAAATTGGTAATCGGGATAATTTTTACTTTTGACCAGATCGACAATCTCCCGGATATTGCTTTCATATTTATCTTCATTAAGCTGATGATCAAAGACATACATTTCATTTTTGAAATGATCTATAACGATGATATTTCTGTACACCGAATAAACGATGTCCGGTGTTTTGTATTCGTCTTCTTTTGTATCAGAGAATTTAATGTCTTCAAAATACTGAACTGCATCATATGACATATAACCAAACAATCCATTGGTAATGAACTTAAATCCATTGCTTTCATTCTCAAAAGATTTCATGAAAATGTTCAGTTCCTCAATGGCTTGCTTCGGATTGTCAAGCACTTTTGCAATAGTCTCTCCATCCGGATTGGTGATTTCTAACTTGCTGTTTTTCAGCGTAAACGTTGCAATAGGATTGCAGCAAACATAGCTGTAACTATTTTCATCACCATGATAATCCGAGCTTTCCAAAAGTATGGAATTTGCAAACTTGTCCCGAAGTTTCAGATAAATGCTAACAGGAGTAATTACATCAGCCAGCATCTTGATATGGGTACTTTTTAACTTAAACTTATCCAATGATTTCTGTTTTTAGTCAAACAAAAAGGCTCACCGAACGGCGAGCCTGTTTTATATTTTTTCTATATAAGTCTCCGTTCAGCCTGGTTTTATCAACCTATGCCACCACCAAAGACCTATATGATATGTTCCTTTTTTCATTGAGTGGCAAAATTAGGAAAGCGAATAATAATAGCAAAGCCTTTTCAATTTTTTTACAACTACCGGATTGTCAGGTTCATTGTTTAAGGTTATCGGTTAGTTCTTTTAGGTTTCCGAATTATCATATAGTTGAAACCTAATCCTTGAACCCCTACCCTCCCGGCAGTCAGGTTTGAACCAGGAACCTGAATCACTACTTTTTATAACAGGATTATAACTCAAAAAGTATTTTTAAATATTGAACAAAACCCTGGATTTGAAATATTGATTTAATCGGATTATTCGTTTTATAAAAAGAAAAAAATGTTTTAATGAGATTTAAAAACAGGTTTTTACTAAATTTACGCCGTTTTTAATCCATAGCACAAAGTTGGTATTTCAAAAGACTATTTTTTAACATAAAAGTAAATTAACAATTATTATGGACTTCACTTACAATAAGTTTTTAGCAATATGGCAGATAATAGTTTTGGGTCTTGCCGGAATTTCAATTATAGGTGGTATTCTGATTTTTATTATTCACAGAATTAGAATATCCTCTATAACAAATTATAAGCAAAAGTATGACTACCTGGGAGCTAATGACTCAAAAATGATTTTTTATATCATCGTTTCTTTTGCTGTAGCAGTTATACTATTTATTAACAGTACCTATACTCCAACCGTACAATTAAGCTTAATCTGGTTTTTTGTAAGGATGTTTATTGCCATTTGTATTGGAACACTGATCATTTATGTGTCGTTTCTCATGATGAAGTTTGCATATCCTACCAATTTGGAAAAGAAAATGAAAAAGTTGCGATACAAGCCAAGGATTAACAAAAAATCCGGTAATGTCATGAAACTCTTAAGTGAAGATGAAGAAGACGTGCACCTGGACGAAGGAATGCAGGCAGAGGAAAATGTGTTTTCAGTGGATTATGACGTTTGGGTGGACGAAGAAACTGGTGATATTCAGATTGAAAAATACCCCGGGCATTTAATCGCCTATCAATGTAATTCCTGTGGTTTCAAAACCATGAAACTCGTGAAAGAAGAAATCATCACCCCCCCAACAGAATACACCACTGGTGAAATGATAAAAAATTATAAGTGTACATATTGCGCCACTAAAAGAAGCAGGACTGTAAAAGTTGCGAGGCTTTCACAAACAGAATCCCATTATGAATTACCTGCTCATCTTCATT
>DAOVVI010000053.1 GCA_030637245.1 Cyclobacteriaceae bacterium | reverse complement strand
GGATTTCCATGTGGTTTAAGATTAATATTTTCCATGGAAAAAGTTGAGTTATTATTGCTCCAGGATATGTGATCCGCTTTAAGTAGATGATTTTGCTCTGTCAGGTAGAAATTATAGTTATCAATTGAGATCGATCGGATTTTGTCATAGTCAAATTGATTTATAAACTTGTCACTTATAGACTGATCCACCCGTAATTTTGAAATGTTAAAACTAATATTATCAGCTATAAAAATAGGTAAACCATCATGTTTGAAATTTATATCATTTTTAATTCCGATAAGGTGATTGATGGTTATTACAGGCAGATGCTCAGATACTTTCTTAGGTGTCTTTTCGCTCGGCAGGGATTTTTCAAATAAATCAAACAGAATTTCAACATTTTGAAATTTCAAAGAATCCAACGCAATTTCATTTTCAAATAAAATTTTATTTGTGTTAATTCCCGTTACAATCAACTCCGGGAGGTTGACTTCGAGTTTTTGGTGTAAAATGGATGAATCAGCCTCCATATTCAGATTATCAATTTTCAGTCTGCCATCCGTTGAGGTAAACTTAAAATTTCCTGTTTTGATAGAGCCAGGTTGTGTTTTTACAGAACTGTTATTCAAGGACAAACTAAGTTCAGCACTTCCAAATAGGTCATTTTCCGTATTGGTTAAGCTATCCACAATGATATTTTCCAATGCCAGGTTGATCTGGTTTAAGACAATATCGGTTTTATTCATCCCGGGTGGATTTTCGAGGCTGAATTTTCCATTTATAATATTTAGCTTATTTAAAATGAACAAGTCAGAAAAAGATTGTAAGCCCTTATAAACTCCAAACAGCCCACCCGGAGTGGTTTTTTGATTACCGGGTTTTTTAGAAATTGCAGGCTCTATTCTAATATCCGGATCTTCCAGATATACCTCTTCTATAATAAATGTATCCTTATTAATTGCCTTTGCAACATCGAACTCAGAGACCACTATATATGGAAAATTAGCATAAATGCGGCTTTTTTCACTTGGTGAGGCAACTGAAAGGTCTGGCTGTACTACCAAATCCTTCAGTTTGACTTCAAAAGGATTGGATGTTATAGTGAATTCATCAAATTTTACAGTGTTTATACTGTCCGGAAGTGTCACTTCATAATTTTTGACAACCAGATCTACCTTGTCAAAATCAAAACCATACTTGTATTTTGAATTTCGGCCGTTATCAATTTCAACATTCGAAACATATGCCGAGATATGATCGATAGTATATTTCTTTGGTTGATTCTGAGTTTCATCTGTAAAAATCAGGTTGGCTTCAGTTAGATTGAAGTGATCGATCATGAGATAATCATGGTAAATCAAGGCTATGTCCAGGAGATTGCTTCGGGTTGTATCACTTTGACGACCTTTCGTTCTCTTTTTTATTTTTATCGTTGGGTCACCAATCTCAATACTATCAATCATCAGGAGATTGTTGTTGTAGGCGCTTAGAAAATCGATTCCGGATAACCTGACACTAGGTACGGTCACTTCATAGTGATTATGTGCTTTTTTATTTGTTAGGGGATTATCCCTGCGTGTCAAATTAAAATTTTCAAAGCCGAGTTCATTATTACGAGTGGAAATATAAAATTTGTCAAAAGAGACTTTATGAATGCTGTCTTTTAGCAAAAATAACTGATCTTTTATTTCGAGAAAAATGTCGTCGGTATAGAAAAACTTATCCGTGCGCAAATTTGCTTTCTCATTTACCTGGAAATTTTTAACCTCAAATGTCACCCCTTTGATCTTGAAGTTGTCGTAATCAGGACCCTCGTAGGTTTCATAGTCAAATTTGCCATCTGAAATAAGAAAATCACTGATCTTTAATTCGTTTAGTTGCCCGGACAATACTTCGTATAAATTACCGGCTTCAAAGGATATTTTTTTTGGGCTTTTATTTTTATTCAGATTAATGATTTTGATTTCCGGTGAATCGATATCTATACCAATTACTCTAAGTTTTCGATGAACAAAAACTGACCAGAAATCAATAATGTCAATATGCAATCTTGGAATGGAAGCCAGATAAATGTAGTTCTGTTTCAGGTCTTTGTAATCAATACTATGCTGATGATCAGGGTGAATTCCAAATCGAAAATCGGTCATGAAAAAGCGACCATCATTCAACAGGTATGCGATTTCTTTAAATTCAACCTGGTAAAAACCATTGGATTTCTCATGTACAAATTCTTTGATCAGGGTACCAACGACTTTGTCCACATAGTGATTAATCAAAAGGTTGAGGCCAATGAGAAAACCAATAAATATTCCTAAAGTAATGAGCCATTTCTTGCGCTTCCGAAGAAAATCTCCAATGGATTTTTTAAGCAATGTTGTGAACAGACTCATGAAGTGAATAAACGGATAATCAGTAAAATTTCTATACCATGCTATATTTCGACTAACTTAATTAATTTTAGCTTTTTATTTATATGAAAACCCATAAGATTTTAAATATAAATCATTTTAACTTTGTTGGTTAAATAACATTTCTATGAAGCAATACCTCGACTTAATGCAGCATGTGCTGGATGATGGAGTAAAAAAGGAAGATCGGACCGGAACAGGAACCTTCAGTGTATTTGGTTACCAGATGAGGTTTAATTTAGAAGATGGGTTTCCGGTGGTAACAACCAAGAAATTGCATTTAAGATCTATCATTCATGAACTGTTGTGGTTTTTGAAAGGTGATACAAATATCAGTTACCTCAACGAAAACAACGTGTCTATTTGGAATGAATGGGCAGATGAAAATGGTGAGTTGGGTCCGGTGTATGGTCATCAGTGGCGAAGCTGGCCGACAGCCGGTGGTGAGGTGATCGATCAAATTTCAAATGTTGTTCATCAAATAAAAACAAATCCTGATTCCAGAAGATTGATTGTGAGCGCCTGGAATGTCAGTGAAATACAAAATATGGCTCTACCTCCATGCCATACATTTTTTCAGTTTTATGTGGCAGAGGGCAAATTGTCATGTCAGTTGTATCAACGGAGCGCGGATATTTTTTTGGGTGTTCCATTTAATATTGCTTCCTATGCACTCCTTACGATGATGATGGCGCAAGTTTGTGATCTTAAGCCTGGTGAATTTGTGCATACTTTCGGCGATGCACATTTATATTCCAATCATATCGAGCAAACAAATTTGCAATTGAGCAGGGAGCCTAGATCATTGCCAAAAATGAAAATTAACAAGGATGTGAAGAATATTTTTGGATTCAAATATGAAGATTTCGAGCTGGTAAATTATGACCCGCATCCCCATATAAAAGGGAAGGTGGCCGTATAGAAATTATATTATTAACACGAATTTATTGAGGTGCAGATTTGCGATAGAATGCTTGCACGCGCAAACTTTAGCCTGGATGGAAGAAAAAATAAAATCAAACTTTGAAGAAAATTAAAGGCTAAAAACTAATCCTACAAACTTATGAGCAACGTTTCCTCATTTAAGCATTTAAGCATTTAAGCATTAATTATTACCAATAAGAAGGTTGTAGAATCAAATTAATTATGAATAAGCGTTTTTCACTTTTACGAATCCTGCTTCATGGATTTTTTCTTATTTCGGCGAATCTTTTTTCGATAATGGCGGCGTTCACCATTATCCAGCTTGCTTCAGGAGGTCCAGATAAAATTCTTCAGGCTTCCATAGCATTAGTCATCAATATTGGCGTCTATCTGACTGTTTTCAGGGTGATGAGTGGGATCCAGAAAGAGATAATGAAAATCGATAACTTTTCGATGTTTGCCGTTATTTTACTGATTTCATTAGCTTTATTACCGGCAGTATTCTATCCGTTACATTACCTCAAACAGGGATATTGGAGTTCATTTGATAATTTATTGGCTGCCTGGCCATTTCAGTTAATTGTGAATGGACTTTGCCTGGTGTTGAACTTTTATATACTTAGAAGTAAAAAAGCATGATATTTCCATGAAATGAGAGCTATTTTGCCGCACTACTTTCTTTGTCTAATCATATTTTTATTTGGTTGCGAGAAAAGCCGGACTCCTGCTCCGGTTGATCTTCCCAACGATCTGGAGGTAGAAGCCTGCCTTATCGGAGTATCTTCTGATACATTTGAAATAATGACCTGGAATGCAGAGCGCTTTCCTTTAGACGGTGATTTTTCAATCTCTCAAATTCAAAAAATAATAAGTAAGCAAGATCCCGATTTGATCGCATTCCAGGAATTAACGTCAAAGACTGTATTTGATAAGTTGGCTGATAGCCTGGAAGAATGGAAATCCCAGTTACTTATATCAGGAGATCTCAACCTGGGATTTCTTTATAAAACAAGTGAAGTCAGTATTATTGAAAATATAAATCCAATTCTCGAAGGAAATCTTTACGCGTTGCCACGGGCACCTGTAAAGTTAGTCGCGAAGCACAGGGATGGTATTGAAGTGAATCTGATTAATATACATCTTAAATGCTGTGGTGGAATGGAAAATATTGCCAGGCGGGATAGTGCTAGTAGATTGATTAAAGATTACATTGATGAAAATTTAAACGCCGAACCAGTCATACTATTAGGCGATTACAATGACCTGATTTACGGACATCCGGATAACGAGAATCCTTTTTCAAATTTTATAGAGGACGAAGAAAATTATGTTTTCACTGATATGGAAATAGCCATGGGAAATAGGCAATATTGGTCTTACCCCGGCTGGCCCAGTCATATCGACCATATCCTGATCAGTGATGAATTATTTGATCTTTGGGCAGGCACTACCACCGTCACTTATGATATCTGTGATGACCGTTATTTTAAATACATCTCTGATCACCGTCCGTTAATTATAAAACTTGTGAAATAAAAAAGCCCCGCAGATGCGAGGCTTAATGTCAAATACTTAATGTCAATTGATTTAAAATCTTACTTTAAGACCTAAATTCCAGGTTCTTCCGAAACCGTAAAAAATCCTATTACTCACGCTACCATTTTCAGAGTCAGGAATTAACCTGTCGCTTCCGCTTTCGGCATCGTATAATTTATTTGTATCAGATTCTGAAATATATTCATCATCAAGGACATTGTTTACGTTCAACCTAAGTGTAAAGTCAACTTTGCTTACTTTAAAATTATAGAAAGCGCCTAAATCAACCAATCCGTAAGAGGGTAATTCCCAGGCTTGTCCACCTTCTTCCAGGAAGAAATCATCTTCAACAATATTAAAATCAGCATACAGGTTGTTAACAAAATAATAGGAGGCATCAACTCCCAAACCAGATATAATTTCATAATCTGCTCCAAGATTGAATGTTACTTGAGCGGCATCACCAACCTTTACTCCTTTCAAATAAAGTGTAACATCGGCAACCTGGTTTTGATTGTCGTCAAATACAAGGGCTTGTGGATTACTGTCATATTTCCAGTCTCCTACAGACAACATGCCTTTAATATTTAATCTTTCAACTGGTGTGAGGACAAAATCAAGTTCAACTCCCTGATGTGTTTGATCTACCGCAAAATTTGCTGTATATTCATCACCCCCAGAACTAACACTCCTGCTAAATTGTCTATCATTCCACTGAGTTCGGTAAAGGTTCACATTTAATGCTAACCAGGGACTTCTAAATCCATACCCAAATTCAACAGCGGCAATTTTCTGGTTTGGTGTATCCTCACCAACTGCGTTGGTAAAGAATGGGAAAACATTATCAAAAATAGGCTGTCTGGAGAGATATCCGGCATTTGCAAATACATTATGGTTCTGGTTAAGGTTGTAATTGATACCGGCCTTTACATTTCCGCCTAAGAAATTCTCCCAGTTGCTGGCCATATTTTCTTTTTTACCGGCGGCTTCATTAAGGGCGTCACTTTGATAGTAGTTGAAATAGTCAATTCTTTTAAAACCCTGATTTGAACCGGACAAGGATAAAAAGGCTGATATTTTATCTTTGGAATACTCCAATTGTGCGTAAGCTCCAGCCCAGTTAACCAAACCGTCATTATAATAATTCAACTTATCTTCATTACCCATTTCAGAAAGTGGATCAGCGGGATTTTCTTCGGAAATGAAATAACCCTGCGTATTGATGTCTCTGTTGGTATAATATGCATCAGCGCCCAAAAGATCGGTTACCCTGCGATAGTGCATTCCTTTGTATCTCCTTAAGTCAATACCTGCCGTGAGGGTGAATGCTTCACTCAATTCATGAGTAAGGTTTGAGATTAACCCGAACCAGTTGTGAGAGTTCATCGACGCTCTTCTTATCATACCATAAGAGCTGGTATTTACGTACTTGTCAGCGAAAAATCCTTTCCTGTTATCCACTTCCGGATTCACATTTTCCCAGGTTTCTCTATCTGCTCCGAAGTCGGGAACCGATCCTCCACTATTCCATTTATACATATCATCAAACCTGTGAAGTCCATCTTCAGTTTTTGGTAATCTGTATTCTGCATTACCATTGATTTGCCCTCTTGGTCCTGTTCCACCGCCTCTGCCAATTGAAGCATAAGCTGTTGTGGCTAATTCAGTTTTATCGGAAATTGTCCAGTACCAGTTCAGGAAGGCTTTTGGTTTATGATAGAAGTTTCTTCTGAAGGTATATTCACTTCCATTCAGATATCCCCAATCACTGTTGTATTTGGTTCCATATTTTTCATAATCAGTATATGGATTAGCGTAACTTCTTTGGTGGTGCCATTGTGGTGCTCCAAGTGCTGTAAGCCCAATAGAATGATTTTTATTGATCTGCTTAGAAAGAGATGCGGAATATGACCAACCTTTAAATTTAGTTCCGTCAACATAACCATTTCCTAATGTGTGTGTGCCTTGTAGGGAAAACGCCCAGCCGCTTTCACCAAGACCGGTAGATAAGGCTAATGAATACTTTTGAAAACCGTCATTCCCTATCATAGCTCCAAATGCACCACCTTTTTTCATATCTGCGGCATTCGTAATTATATTAATAGAACCACCTATGGTAGGCACAGCAAGTTTTGAAGCGCCAAGTCCTCTTTGAATCTGCATTTTAGTGGTTACATCGCTGAGACCTGCCCAGTTTGACCAATAAACCCATCCGTTTTCCATGTCATTTACCGGAACTCCGTTGATCATTACTGCGGTATTTCTCTGATCAAAGCCTCTGACATTTATCCTTGAATCGCCAAAACCTCCGCCTTGCTTAGTTACGTAAACAGAAGGGGTATTTCTTAGCATCTCCGGAAATTCCTGGTTCCCAACTTTCGACTCAATTTCTTGCCCTGTTATAGAAGTAAATGCTACCGGAGTTTTCCTGTCAACCGCTACAGAGGCAATTATCTCAACTTCACGCAGACCTATAGAAGATGTAGCAATCTTTATATTGCCCAGATTGGTATTCTGCCCGGGTCGTATGCTAGCTATAATTTCTTTTAGCTCGTAACCTATGAAGGAAATTTCAAGAGCATAACTGCCGGGAGATAGTTCTCCTAATCTGAAGTTTCCATCAAGGTCTGTTGTAGTACCTTTCGAGGTGCCTTTAATGACCACGTTTGCCCCCGGAAGAGCCTCATATGTGTCTTTGTCGCTGATTTTGCCTGAGATACTTCCTGATTGGGCAAAGACCCATCCTGAGACAGAAAGTAAACACGCCATTAGTAATGTTTTTTTCATGGTGACCGATTTAGAGTTAGAAATAAAATACTTTGCGAATATAGTATTTTCATAGCAAAGCAAAGTGAGTTTTGTCCCGGAAAAAGCTTGTGTCGTTGGGTCTTTATTAATAAATCTTTTCGGAGAATTAATACATTTAAAACAGATCAGAATATTTTTATTTATTTGATAGGTATATCACTCATTTTGCGTGAATTTTTATAATTATGAGGGCTAAAAATTAAAATAAAAAAAAGTTTAATATTCACTCTTTTTTCAAAAAAAATGTGAAATTGAAATAAATTATCTAAAAAAATTCCAAAACCGTTTTAACCCGATTTATTCATGGAAATTTCGATAATATATTCCAAAATAGATATTAAGTAATTGGATTACAGTCGAATAAGCATCGGGATAACCCCGATAATTACTTTTATACTATGCCCAAATTTG
>DAOVVI010000175.1 GCA_030637245.1 Cyclobacteriaceae bacterium | reverse complement strand
CGGCCCCTGGTATTTGATCTCTTCATGGATAGGCAGACTTTCTACAACTGACCAATTAAATCCATGGGTTTTTAAAAGTGATTTTCGTTTTTTGATTTCTTCCACCGGCCAGGTGGTTCCATTCGGAATGTGATGCAGAGCGGTGACAATTGCTTCCGCACCCGTATGCTTAACCATTTCCAAATTGATGTGATCGTCCGGGCCAAACCACCTCCATGATTTCAAAAACTGTATTTCTTTCATTATACTCCGCTGTAAGAGCTAAAGCCACCATCCACAGGAATTACTGTGCCCGTCACAAATTTTGATGCATCACTGCAGAGATAGTGCACTATGCCATTTAGTTCTTTTGGGTCTCCAAACCTGGCCATTGGGGTTTTGGTAATTATTTTTTTTGCTCTATCCGTATAATTTCCGGTTTCATCAATAAGTATGTCTCTATTTTGTTTACTAATAAAAAAGCCCGGAGCAATTGCATTGACCCTGATTCCATCTCCGTACTTTGTTGCCATTTCCATGGCCATCCATTTGGTGAAAATATCAATGCCCGCTTTAGCCATGCTGTACCCCAATACCCTGGTAATAGAATGCGAGGAAGCCATTGACGAAATATTAATGATACTTCCCTTACCCTGATTTGCCATTATCCTTCCTATAACAAGTGTAGGTATTACGGTTCCAAACAGATTGAGGTCCATTACTTTTTTAATTCCGTCAAGAGATGCGTCAAAGACAGATTTATCCGGAGGAATTACTGTGCCCGGTACATGACCTCCGGCTGCATTTACCAGCACATCAATCCTACCCCATTTATTGAGTACTTTTTCCATGGCAATTTTAACACTTTCTTCATCCAGAACATCTACTTTGATGGCCATGGCTTGCATCCCTGCTTTATTCAAAGTTTCAGTTTTTTCAATTGCTGCATTACCGGTTCTGTAGGTCAATGCTACTTTCATTTCTGCGTAGGATAGACTTTCTGCCATTGATCCGCCTATCACACCTGATCCACCGGTCACAAAGGCTACCTTATCTTTTAGATCTGCGAATTCCTTTATCATGCTGCTAAATTAGTTTTGATCGTTGATTATATTCTATAATGAGTTGATTCATTTTTTTGAAATCAAGCTTGCCTTCTTCCATTTTTAAATGATGCAAGATGGCCAATCCTTTATTCAATTGACTATCGATGTTTTTTACTTTTCCAACAATATAAATTAAGCTTCTTTTCTTTCCCGGAGTTAATTTTTCAAAGTATTGATTGCCTTCTGTATCCTGTTCCAGCAAAGTCCTGAATGATTCCGGCATTGGCAAACCAAATTCAGACCTGTCTTTTTCTAATTTCAATTTAACTTCTTCACCAACAGAAAGGTTAAGCTTTTTTACCAGGTCTTTGTTTATCAATAAAAAATACCCCTCTGAATATGGTATCAAGGCATTTTGGATTTGAAACTCATCGTTGATCCAGCAAATTACTCTTCTGTCATTACCTTCAATAAAATTTTTCGCTATGATTTCCAGAACGGGAAAATGAAATCCCCAAAGATTTGAATCAAATTTTTGCAAAGTGGTGGTGAATTGAATCATAGATGATTGAAGGTTTGTTAATGCGAAATTAAGTATTCACATAAATATATGGACATAACCAGGCTTTTAATAGTAATAAAATTTAGCAAGCATACTTTTTGTAATGTGTGCCTAATATTGGTTTGATAAAACTGGACAGGGATTTGTTATATCTTGGTACATTCGAACAAATGCCTTGCCAGCAATTAAAGAAAGTAGGTACGCATTGCAATGCGTACCTACTCTATTACAATAGTTGAAATCATTTAGGATATTTAGATTTATGGACGCACCATTACAAATACGCGCCAGCTGGGGAGTGTATGCACTAGGGTGGAGAATTACGGCAATATTATTAATCTGATAGAAATGCCCTTTTTATAATCTTATACCCAAAAATCCGATTATTTTTGTAAAAGACCATCAAACAAATAATTGTGAAAGCACTTGTTCTTGAAGCATATAACAAACTGGTTTATAAAGATGAACCCAAACCGGAATACAAGCCGAATGAAATATTGATACGAGTGAAAGCCTGTGGCATTTGCGGGAGTGATGTTCACGGCATGGATGGCAGTTCCGGCAGAAGAATTCCACCCTTAATTATGGGGCATGAGGCCTCCGGCGTTGTGGAAGAAATTGGGAGTGAGGTAACATATTTTACTCCTGGCGATCGTGTTACATTTGATTCGACAGAATACAAACTCAACGATTGGTACACATTAAAAGGGAAATATAATCTTAGCGATAATCGAAAAGTCCTTGGTGTTTCGCCGAAGGAATACCGAAGACATGGCGCTTTTGCAGAATACATTGTTGTTCCGGAGCATATTGTATATAAGCTTCCTGGTAAGGTTAGTTTTGAGCAGGCTGCTATGATTGAGCCTGTTGCTGTGGCTACGCATGCCATTGAGCTCACATCAATTGGCATAGGCGATACTGTCCTGGTTGTAGGAACAGGAATGATAGGCCTATTTTTAATCCAGGTGTTAAAACTGTCAAATGCAGGTAAAATTATTGCTGTAGATCTGGATGACAAAAAGCTGGAGTTGGCAAAAAAATTTGGAGCGGAACATATATTCAATCCAAAATCATCAAATATCAGGGAGGCGATTTTACCATTAACACACAACCGTGGAGCTGACATTGCTTTTGAGGCAGTTGGTATTGGTTCGACAGTAAACATGGCTATTGAAAATGTGCGTAAAGGCGGAGCAGTCACGCTGGTTGGTAATCTTACCTCTAAGGTTGATTTTCCTTTACAATCTGTTGTGACGAGGGAAATCCGGGTGCAGGGAAGTTGCGCTATTGCCGGTGAATATGCTCAGGTTCTGGAAATGATGGAAAATGGACTCGTTGATGTCGAGTCATTATTAAGTGCAAAAGCTCCACTCAGCGAAGGGGCATCCTGGTTTAAAAGGCTTTATGAAAAAGAGCCCGGATTAAATAAAGTCATATTGCAACCGTAGGGGAGGGGTGCTGGGAACTGGGTTCTGGGAAAAGGTAAAAGGAAAAAGGTAAAATAATGAGTTGTGATTTAATAATCTATAATTTATTTAAGATACAGAGTTAAGATTTGAAATGTTAAAGACAGGAATAGTTGGCTGTGGAAAAGTAGCGCATCTTCATGCACAGGCGCTAAAAAATTTAAAGGATTCGGATTTTGCGGCAGTTTTTAGCCGAACGCTTAGTAAAGCGCAGAATTTTGGCAATAAGTATGGAGTTCGTGCCTACGACAATATCTCCAAAATGGTAACTGATGAGAAACTGGATTTGGTAATTATTTGTACACCTCATCCAAATCATCTCGAACCTACACTTGAGGCTTTAAAAGCCGGGGCGCATGTTTTGGTAGAAAAACCTTTGGCCTCATCATTGGCAGACTGTGATGCAATGATCCAAGTTGCTAAGGAGAATCATAAGAAATTAGGAGTAATTAGTCAGCGTCGATGGTATGGTCCTGTCCAAAGAGTGAAAAAAGCTATTGATGCTGGGAAGATAGGACAACCGGTTTTAGGCACAGTAAATATGCTGGGATGGAGAGACGAGAATTATTATAAATCAGATCCGTGGCGAGGTTCGTGGAAGCATGAAGGGGGAGGGGTTTTGGTCAATCAGGCGCCTCACCAGTTAGATGTTTTGTTGTGGTTTATGGGAGAGGTTGATGAAGTTTATGGAACCTGGGCCAATTTCAATCATCCTTATGTTGAAATAGAAGATACCGCTCTTGCCATTGTTAAGTTTAAAAATGGAGGTCTGGGTAATATCATTGTCAGTAATTCGCAAAAGCCCGGGATTTTTGGAAAAATCCAAATCCATGGAAGAAATGGAGCTTCAGTTGGTGTGCAGCCAGAGGGTGGGGCCATGTTTATAGCGGGAATGTCCAGCATTGCCGAGCCACCGGTGAATGATTTGTGGACTGTGCCTGGAGAAGAGTCATTGCTGGATAACTGGATAAAAGAAGATTCCGAGTTTTTCAATTCTATTGATCCGACAGTTTATTATATCGAACGACAAATCGAGGATTTTCTAATCGCAATAAAAGAAAGCCGAGATCCTTTGGTCACCGGGGAAGATGGAAGAAAAACCGTTGAATTATTTACAGCGATATACCGATCTCAAAGAGATCAAAAAGCCATTAGATTTCCATTGGAACCTGAAATTGGCAGAAACGATTATGATGGAAGAATTTCAGGTTCCTAAGAAAATTTTTAGCTCTGGTTATTTGGCAGGATAATTAATCCTTATCGCCCTGTCAAATTCTGCCCACCCAGCCTCTGTCATTCTTCCTGGAGTAAACAAGCATATACCGGCAGCACCATTTTCCATTGAGGACCTGATTGCGGTTGCAATTTCTTCTGGAATTAGCCCATGATTTTCGGGATCATTTTCCTCAGTTTTATTTTCAGGATTAGGACAAATGAAAAGCCCGCTGTAAAGGGGAGTTTGATTTCCCAAAGAGGTTACTCCTTCTTTCGTAACTTCTCCAACCCATTCAGGCCCTTCCAAATAAAAATCATTGTAGTTCATTGGATAAACAGCATCTAAATTCCATTTATCCCATTCCTGTCTTACGATTTGTTTAGCTATTGAATTTGGTCCCGGAAATACAGCAGCATTGATTTGTTTGCCTTTTTCATGAACAACTTCTGCCAACCGATTCACAATGCTGGTAATGAGATCATAGCGGAATTGTTTCCATTCCTGAACCTGCGATGGATCTTCAACAGATTTAATATCAATACCGGTTTTTTCCTTAAAATCGCTGACACACTTATCGCAATAGCAATAATCATAATCCGGATATTCCCGGTCCATCACCAATCCGTATTTATCCCAAAGCCCCCTGGCCAGGATCACATCAGGGAAACGGATATAATCCAGATGGATGCCATCAACATCAGGTACATCAGCTACTGCTCCATACATGTCTGCTAAAAACTGATAAACTTCTTCATAATTTGGGCATAGAAATTTATAGTAATTTACATAGGCAGGTTTGTCAAAAGCCGATTCTCCTTTTCCATTGATCGCATACCATTCAGGCTTGAGTTTGGGATTTTCTCTTTGAAGCATAGTCGGTATCCATGTGTGAAATTCCAACCCAGCTTCTTTAGCAATTTTGCCAACCCTTCGATACGTTTCAGGATTTTGCCCGCCGTTATACATCAATCCGTCAATTCCTTTATTCTTCAAATCGGTGAATTGATCCTTTAATTCCTGGTCGGTAGATTTTCCCGGACCTGCAAGCCATCCATAAATCGGAATTTTATACTCCTGGGCTTG
>DAOVVI010000435.1 GCA_030637245.1 Cyclobacteriaceae bacterium | reverse complement strand
TTTAAGAGGCTCAACTTCTATTTGGGATAAATCAACCACCGCGATAAGTTCTCCGTCTCGCCAGCCAATAATCCTTTTACCTTCATCATCATATGCTACTGCAAAATGATGCCATTTTGAATCGTGAACAGCAGCTTTTGGGTGTCCGTAAAATGCCCATTCACGCATATCGTATTTTGGCCAGTCATAGTCCAGAATTCCAGCGCCGTAATTAAATTCATTTTCACCTTTAAATCGAACCTGAAAATCGCCGCGATAAACCTTTAGCTGAACAGCGCCATTGTTGAATGAAAGGATATCGGAATGCGTCCAACCTACATTCAGCCAGAAACAAATGGTGCCTCTTTTTATGGCAAGAGGCGAGTTTTCTTTTACTGGTATGGTAAACGGGCGGGTTTCTGGCATCAACATAATGCAGGAGTGGCCTTTCCCAAGAGAATATATCCGGGTGCCATTAAGGAGTGCTTCAGCGCCATTTCCAGACATATCTTTGCAAGATTCGTCATTAAATTCCCAGTGACCAACAAGGCCTTTATTTTCATTTGCGTTTTGAGCAATAAGGTTTGATGCAGCTAATCCAAACCAAAGCAACAAGAGTAAAAAATTTGGTTTTTTCATTATCGTAATAAAGTTTTTATTTAGGCCAAAAAGTCGAATTCTGAATCTATCGATACGTTTATATTATTGCCACTATTTAAAATTTGAGTAATTCAATCTGTTTTTTAATTTTTAATCCACAAGCATCACAGACATTATTTTACTTAACCGAATTTATTATTTAAAAATCCCATCACAAATGCAATCTGAATTTTATTGGAAACAATAATAAATAAATAACCAGCGCAGTCAGAAAGTGGAGCATTAAATATGAACTGAATTTTAGAGTACATGTATACGATTCAATATAAATTTATATTGCAACTTCCGCTCAATTGGGGAACCAAAAAATGATGCCATAATTGACTTCTTTTTGTTTCATTTTTTTGAAAACATTGCTGGTATTGACGAGGACTTGTATCGGAAAAGTGAACTTCCTGGTTGCAACACTTCCTTTCTCAAAAACGAGATATTTAGAAAAGAAGCAACAAAGGATATTTTTTAGGGTGACTACAAGTATTATTCAACGCATATTCCAAGACAAATTCACGATTCCGTGTCTCAAATTTGAGACAAATTGAATAATAGCTTTATATGACTACTAGAGGTCGATCGCTTGAAAATGATCAATTGATCATTAATATTAATTTTTCACATTCTTCTCTCAGATTAAAAATCACATAACCCATTTCCTGGGGCTGGAGAGATATCACAAAAATCGGATAATACTATCTCATCCCAAATTTTGGACAGTATATTATGAAATCAATGTGTATTATGCTGAGGGCAGTCCTACGACTTATCTAGCTGGTTCCTCAAAGACAAACCATCTGGTATTGCAATCTGGGATCAGCTTCTGTTCCTGTAGTATTCTACTTTTTCTTTCAACGAAATATCAACTACCTTATCGATCAAATTTTTTCTGGCAGTTTCATTTAGTGCATGATGATTTTTTGCCAGATTTATTTTTTCATTTACCATATCTCTGGTGGATGCTCCGGTGATCAAAACACTTACCGGCAAGCTCCAGACAAAATTTATGGTGTCTATAAGGCTAATTCTTCCAGGCACGACAGGGTCATCGGTTTCCCATTTTTTCTCTTCCAGTTCTAATTTTTTGGCAAAAAACTGACCTCCGGCAAGTGTTTTCATAGCAAGAATACCATAATTCTGTTTAGATGCCTTGGGAATGACCTGATTTACAAAGCTAACATTATGAGCTGCATCAACAGGATTTACAGGCATCTGTACAGTCTCCAGAAATCCTTCAGATTTTAACCTGTCAAGGAGATAAGCATGTGCCCGGGCATTGGTATGGCCTGTAAATCCAATATGGCGAACTTTGCCAGATGCTTTTGCTTCCTGCATAAATTCAAAAACACCATTATTGATCCTCCCTTCTGCATCTTCCTTCGATGTAATAGCGTGGGCCTGCCACAGATCAAGGTGATCCGTGTTAAGTCTTTTTAACGATCCTTCAAGATGTTCCTTTGCAGTTTTAGCATCTTTAGCAAGGGTTTTGGTCATCAGATAGATCTGATCCCGGTACTTTGGTGTGAGGAATTTTCCATAACGTTCTTCGCTTATATTCGGTCCATACGCTTCCGCAGTATCAAAGAATCGGATTCCTCCTTCCATTGCTGCTTCAATGGTTTCTATTGCATCTTTTTCCATCGTCCAGCCTATATGGTACCCACCTAATCCCAGCATAGTTACATTCTCACCTGTCTTACCCAACTTTCTCATTGGCAATAGCTCTCCCCATTTGTCTCTGTAAATCCTTGACTCTTCTGGAAATGAGGGGTTCGGTATCAGAATTCCAGCTGTCAATCCCGATAGTTTTGCTAAAAAATTTCGACGATCTATCATATCAGTTTTAATTAATTGAAGGATAAAAAGATTATCGTTTCCCGATGAATTATTTCAAATGACTTAATAAATTAACACGAACAGTTTGGGATTTAAAGGTCATTAATAAATTGCTCCCATCCAAAATGACAGATTAGGAAATAAATCAAAGGGATATTGAAAGACCTGTGTTGAATAGTTCTTTCATTCCTCCGTCACTTTTACCATTACATCCCTTATAATAAATCCGCCCGTGCCATCAATAGTTTTATATGAATATAAAGTATCGCCGATGTTGGCCTGTGATGGTTTTCCTGTTATGATTCCGGAAAGACTGTCAATCGACAACCATGCCGGGCTGACAATCAGGCTATGTTCCAGGTTTATAACGGGTTTGCAGGTTTTCGTGCTTTTAACCTCAGGTTTGAAATAATATTCTTTCCCAGCAATGGCGGTAACCGATGGTTCGTTCAACAACTCAAACCTGCAATCGTTGATAGAAGACAAAATGACATCCATAGTGATTTTTGAAACTTTATGTGTTCTGGTGTCCTGCTCCAGGTAGAAGTCATATTCCCCTTTGCCTAATTTCTTCACAAC
>DAOVVI010000484.1 GCA_030637245.1 Cyclobacteriaceae bacterium | reverse complement strand
GTGTTTTTCTTTATTTCAAATTTCAATTGTTAGTTTGTTCTATTATTCTATACCATGGTCTGTGGCTTACAGACCATTAATCAATACAATCATATTGGCCTGGGAAGGTAACGGAGTGGTTCTTGATCATTGATGCCCAGGATTACAAAAAAAGCACCTAAAACCCATGGATTGTCTATTTTATAATGAGTGGGATTGGAAATCCTGTGTTTGATTGTAGGCCAATGTTGCGCCAGGGACTACTTCGCCAAGGCTTCGTTTCCCAATGAATGGAGCGGTCTGTTTGAGCCCCTGCCTCGCCGGCAGGCGGGCGAAGTTGGTTTGCGTGGAGCAGGCGAGTAGCGACAGCCTGTCCGCCGGAGGAGGGCCCGTGCGCCCAATTATTATTACCCCCTCCCTATATTTTTAATTGAGCCAAAAATATTTCAAAAATGTATTATAAATGTAATTAATATTTGAGCGAAGCCTAAGAATCTCTCTGGATAGACAACAGGTAAGCTTTATCGTAATGTTTCACAAGGGAATTCCAGTCGAAATTCACCGAAGCTGCTTCTGACTTATTTCTAAATTCTACTCTTTCTCTAAGGTTTTGTTTTACAAACTTCAATAACTCATCAGCCAACTGTTGAGCAGATTCATGAAATGTATTTTTAACCTTATCGATGACGATAATTCCCTTTTCTTCCGAATTAGGAATATTATGAACAACAAAATCACCAAAACCAGATAAATTGCTTGTAACCGCCGGAACACCTCGTGCAATACTTTCCAGTGGTGTGTAGCCCCATGGTTCATAATAACTTGGAAAAACACCCAGGTTACACCCGCGTGTAAATTGGTCATAATCTATTCCCCAAAGTGGATTTGCAGCAACTATGAAATCCGGGTGATAAACGATTTTTACCTTGTCGCTTGCATTATTTACCAAATTAGCGCTTCTCAAAAACATTAAAATCGGATCGTCAGTATCATTTATCAGGTTATGTGTCACGATGGGAGGTAAGCGATCAGATTTCCATGATTGCAGTGTCCTTCTGAATCTCAATCTCCAATAGTCATCAACATATTTACTTAATTCTGGTAATTTACTATCTGGAATTTCTGCTGCTTCATGAAACAACTTGGATCCAACTTGTTTTTCTATCGATTGGCATGTTTGCCTCAGCTCTTCCATCACTGCCCTGCTTTGCAATACATCCGGATTTATTGAATGATAAGGTTGTTTAGTTATAAAAAACATTACCACAGTCTTGTCAATGCGCTCTTTTTGCATCATATAGTTCAGGCGTGCCAAGGCTTCGAGCGTCAGGCCAAAACCTTTATTTCTGAACTCAAACCTACCGGAAGTGAAAAAATATAAAGTTTTATCCAGATCAAATGTATAGTTATTAAAAAAATGGGCCATTACGAATTGGTGGATTCTTTCCTTATACTTTTGATGTTGGTTTTGGAATTCATGTACAACGGTAAATCGATCAATGTTTATCCCGTTAGGCGTCACAACATCCGGTTCCCTGTTAAGAAGATACTGACACTCAACTGCTGTTACCTCACTGACAGTTGTAAATACATGTGAACCGTGAGCCGCTGCTCTTTCAATTCGTACCTGCGCTTCAATATCGAAGTTTTTTGCTTCCTGCAACCAGTCGAAAAATGGCAGGTGATTGTAGAATTCCGGATCATTCATCGCCAGATATCGCCCTAAAATTGTTGCATGTGTTGTGAATGTAATTGAAACAGGGAGGTTTGCTTTTCTGATTTCAGGAATAGGTATGGCTGCCATCCATTCATGAAAATGAGCAATAATGTTTTGGCTTTTAGTCTTCTTCCCACTTAAAACTTCAATGAATATTTTGGTTAAAAATCCAAAGGCAACAACCTGGTTGATTAAATCATCATCAGGAACCTCAATATGATGATGTTCCCATAATTGATATTTTAACTCTCCTAACTTGTCAAATACACTATGAGGATTTAATAAAACAATTTTTGGCCGACCGGTGACCAGCCATTTTCCAAAGTGTGCCTCAAATCCCATCTCGCGCATTTTAGCCGCAGCCTTGGAGAATGGCCCTTCAATATCTTTTATTTCTTCAAATTCTGTTGTCACATAGGCATGGACGTATGGACCAACCAGGCAATAATTATCCCCGAATTTTTCAATCATGGTTGGCACCTTGCTTCGAAGGACGGTATAAATTCCACCAACCTGATTGCACGCTTCCCATGCGATTTCGGTAAGTAAGGTATTTTCAATCATTTTCTTTGTAAGCCTACCTTTGACGGTCGATCTATTTCTTTTTACATGCATCATAGCGAGAATCGAAAAAATTAGTGAAACAAAGAACAACTATGGAATTCAAATAAATGGCATTAAACCAAATATAAGGTTTAGCATTGATTTGCAAAATAATTACTCGATGTAACTTTCTGAAAAATCCAGTTTTAATAACTTTTGGATGAGTATAGCGGATCCCTTCACAGGAAAGGATTTGAGCGCCCTGTCGCTACTCCGCTCTTTCGGATTTACAATCCGGAAGGAGCCAGACGATGAATGTTCTTCATTTGGATTGCAAATCCGAATGAGCTACAGAGTTGCAGCCAGAGCCTTGAACATTTATGTTTTAGCGCATTATT
>DAOVVI010000356.1 GCA_030637245.1 Cyclobacteriaceae bacterium | reverse complement strand
TTTTTTAAACAAATATTGGAGTTTGATATTACAGCGTTTTAGTTATTAGCCTTTTTGAATCAAATTTTCACCTTTAGAATATCAGCAGCTACTCAGGTTCCAGCTTCAATTCTACCTGTCAGCAAGAGTTCATGGTTTATAGTTTTATGAAAGGACAAATGAGTTAGTTGAAAGAATCTGAACCAAATTTTGAAGAAACCATTAATAATTGGAATATATTTCTGTCCTCAACAAATTCATTGAACCTTAGTTTAGGCAACTGGATAGTGGCTACTCGTTACGGTTGAAAAGCCTCCCTTGCCAGGTGTTTCGTTCCTTTAACCGCTTCTCGATTTTAACGACAATCTCAAAGTTCTTAAGCCCACCCCATTTCGGAGCGATCAGCATATCAGAAGGAGATTGATTCACAAAACGTTCAACTTTAATCATTGGATTTAGCAATTCTAAAAAATCTATAACCAAATCGATATATTCATCCATTACAAACAAATGAAAAGCTGTTGGATTATTTTTAAATTCTTTAGCAAATGTTGTATTCTTAACAATCTGCAATTGGTGAAGTTTCAGCGTATCTAATGGCAATTCAGAAATTCTTTTCGCGTGCGCCAACTGGTCTACTTTTGACTCGCCGGGCAATCCCAAAATCAAATGTGCCCCGATATGAATATTTCTTTCTTTTGTTTTTTGGATTGCTTCGACTGCTTCCTGGTAGGTGTGTTGCCGATTAATCCTTTCCAGCGTGGCGTCTGAAGTACTTTCAATTCCATATTCTATTGTCACAAAATAATTTTTCGATTTTTCGGCTATAAGATCAAGTATAGCATCATTGACACAATCAGGCCTTGTTCCTATCACCAAACCATCGATTTTATCCTGAGCCAGGGCCTCAGAATAAATCCTTTCCAAAAGCTCAATTGATCCATAGGTATTAGAAAAGGATTGAAAATATGCAAGAAAACGCATATCAGGATATTTCCGTGAAAAGAAATTAATCCCCTCCCCTATTTGTTGAGTAACAGATTTTTCCGGTTCACAATATTCAGGTCTAAAAGTAGTGTTATTGCAATAGGAGCAACCTCGAAAGTCTTTCGATCCATCGCGATTTGGGCAGGTTAAACCAGCATTAATTGATAATTTCTGCACCCTTCCCCCAAACCTGTTTTTTATAAATGTAGGATAATCGTTATACCTCCTGGTGTGCCCCCATGGAAAATCTATGGTTTTCTCACTATCTGCCATTTATATCAGTAAATCAACATTGAACAACTCAATAAAAATTTCCTTGACGATGGCCTTCCTGGCTATAGCATCTTCATTGCTGTTAATGTCAATATTATTTACAAAAATGAATGTTCGCCCTTCATAAACAAAATATCCGACATACCATCCAACCGGCTGACCAGAATCAGCCCATCCGGTTTTTGCCCGAAAAATATATTGATCATTTTGTTCTTCAATCAATATTTTCTGAACGGTATTGATATGCTCCTTCTTAAATGGAAGATCTCCGGCGCTAAATCTCGTTAAAAACTCTACCTGTTCCATTGGCGAAATTCTCAAATCACCGACCAGCCAGAAATTGTCAATTTCTTTACCAGTTTTCATATTACCATAGTCAATTTCATCCACCCAACTTTTCATGCGCACCTCTCCTATCCGCCTGGCCAGTTCCTTATAAAACCAAACGGCAGAGTATTTGATTCCCGTTCTTAAATTATGGTCTTTATTCCACGCCGGGACAAATCTCTCAATACTGTCCCATGGAATTATCTCATATTCATCTTCAATTACCCCACATTCCAATGCGATGAGCGAATTGAGTATTTTAAAGGTGGAAGCAGGAAGAAATTGCTGGACAGTTCTGGATTGATTATAAATAATACTTGTATCATTTTCTTCATCATACAAAATGAAACATCCATTTATTTCCCTGCTCCGAAATGCTGATTCGATTTTAGTAAAAGTAGAGTCATTAAATATAATGGTTGATGATGATTCTGAATTATCAATGCATGTTGATTTGATGCAAGATGAAAACATCAATATAAATATAAAAAAGTAGTGAAAATCCATGCTTGTAATTCAGAATTATATCCAAACGTATTGCCAATTTAGAATGTCATCTTTATAAATATGCTTAGACAAGAAAAAAGCGCAAGTCCTGTTAAAGATACGACTTACGCTTTTTCAATTATTCCAATTTTCTTATTCAAATCAAAGTTAATAATTATTATCATTTTATCGAAATTTTAATTGTATTTATAATTAATTAAGCTGAATTATAAGATTAATGAACATTAACTTGATAAATTAGCATGTTAGTAAAGAATTTAAATATGATATAAGATTAAGATTGGTCAAGTGATGTGATGTCCTTACATTTTATTAACTGTCATTAGTGTATTTGTGACGACTAAAAACAATTTTCTAGAAAGATAAGTTCAGACATTCATAAACTTATGATTTTAACTCCATTTATTCAATATGAAGCGACCTATAAAAATTATTGAGATTATTGATCTTAAAGACCGTATTCCTGCCCACGCTTTGGCAAAAAACCTTGACCTGGTAATTGTTTTATACGATTCTAATATTTCGGTCTTGTACGGGAGGTGCTTGCATCGTGGAGTGCTTATGGCCGATGGTCACATAGATGGTCAAAATCTAATCTGTGGTGTTCATGGCTGGGATTATAAATATGACACAGGTGTAAGTGAATACAACAATGATGAGGCACTGCACAAATTTGAAAGCAAGGTAGAAGACGGGTGGGTGTGGGTTGATGAAACTGAAATTGATGCTTTCCTAGTTGAACACCCACAACCATTTAACAGAAATGAATATTTAGGCCAGTATGCAGATACACATCCGGAAAACACGGAACCATATACTGATTATATAAAAGAATTATCAAAAAATGGTCTGAATAATATAGGACATCATGGCTTTACCGAGGCTATGGGTGTTGACCGAAATACATTGCCCAAATGGGAGGATATCCAATTTTTACCTGCACAGCTTTGGAAAAAACCATTATTGGATGATGAAGAGGTGATCACTGAAACTATTATTGGGCCAAAAGCAAAAAAGCCAATGAAATTGTCCATACCATTGTTTGTATCTGACATGAGTTTTGGAGCTCTGTCGAGAGAAGCAAAAATTGCTTTAGCAAAAGGAGCCGATTTGACAGGGACTGGAATTTGCTCCGGTGAAGGTGGTATGCTTTCAGATGAGCAAGCATCTAATTCCAGGTATTTTTATGAATTGGCATCCGCCCAGTTCGGATTTAGCTGGGAAAAAGTACAAAAGACCCAGGCCTTTCATTTCAAAGGGGGCCAGGGAGCAAAAACCGGTACAGGAGGACATCTGCCGGGAGATAAGGTAAAAGGAGAAATTGCCAGGGTAAGAGGATTAAAAGCCGGGCAGGCAGCCATCAGCCCGGCAACTTTCACCAACTTAAATACAGTAAATGATTTTGCAGAATTTGCCAATGACGTAAGGGCAAAAACCGGTGGTATTCCAATAGGATTTAAAATTGCCGCATCTCATATCGAAAA
>DAOVVI010000376.1 GCA_030637245.1 Cyclobacteriaceae bacterium | reverse complement strand
TCTGGATTCAACTTCAAAGGATAAAATAACTTTGAACAAATCGCAGAAAGAAATGCTGGAAATGAGTGAGGAGGATATTATCGCCGAAAGAGTAATAAGTCAGTCTGAGATTGATAACGAAGATGCCAAATGGCTCAATTAAAAGTCATGTGGACGAAGACCGCTTACAAGCAAAGGAATCTCATTTTCAACGATTGGAACAACAGGAATGGAAATAGTAATTATAGCAAGAAGTTACTTTAAAAAATAAATCAACGAATTCAGCATAATTCATTTTTTCCCGAAATTGGGGAACAGGTAGATTTTAAAAATACTAGTGTCATGTCACGCATGCTCTGACGCACCAAGTCTTGCTCTTTCTCGATTTTACTTCATGATAAAAAGATGACCGTAGCTATGGCTATGCTCACTTTTTCTCATTTTGGAAAATAGAAAAATACCTGCGACTTATCCATCATTTCATACATGACACGACACTAGGGCTGTTTCTTTGGGACATTTCAGTATCCTTTATCAAATTCAAAATGATTCAATAATTGTAACAGCTTTCTGGGACAATCGCGATGATCCTGAAAAATTGGTGAAGATGTTGAAGAAATAAATATTGAAACATGCAATAGTGGAAAAGCAGTGCTTGAAATTGACTATAAATGATTTCAATGGTATGAGCTTCAAGCTCAAATCATGGACCTGCCTTTATCGATAGACTTACAGTTCGTGCTTTTAATTTTATCCAATCGCCTCACTCAGCTTCTCAATAAAATAATCAATCTCCGCTTTTGTATTGTATTTGCTGAAAGAGACCCTTAAAGTTCCGAGATTTTCTTCCATATTTAATGCCTCCAACACATGCGAACCAATGTTTGTTCCGCTGGCACAAGCGCTGCCGCCACTAATGGATATACCATTAATATCCAGGTTGAACAACAACATGTCATTGTCCTCAATCCCCGGAATAGCTATACTCAATACTTTGTGCAAACTATTGTCTAAATCAGCGCTAAGTCCGTTAAAGGAAACACCGTCAAAATTCTCTCGAAATTTTTCTATAGTATATTGTTTAAAATCAAGCAATTTGGCCTGATTTTCAACAATTTCAGCATAACCGAGTTCCAATGCTTTTGCCAATCCGATTATTCCGGGAACATTTTCTGTTCCACCGCGCATATTTCGTTCCTGTCCTCCGCCAATCAGCATAGGAGGAATCTGTTTATCAGTATTGATATACATCATCCCAATACCTTTTGGTCCATGAAATTTGTGTGCAGATCCGACAATGGAATGGATTTTTATTTTCGATAAATCCAGATCGTGATGCCCCAAAGTTTGTACAGTATCTGAATGGAAAAATGCATTATGCTCATTGCATAATTCACCAACCCTTTCAAGATCGATGATGTTGCCAATTTCATTATTTCCATGCATCAATGATACGAAGGCATTTTCATGGAGTTTAAGAAGTATTGCGAGGTGGTCATAATTAATTTGCCCGGCGCCATCGAGTTCAACAAAATGTAATTCAACTTTGCCTGCCCTTTCCAGATGCTCCAAAGTATGCAAAACAGCATGATGCTCTATTTTTGAAGTGATGGCATGTTTTATACCATAGATGCTTATTGAATTGTTGATTATAGTATTGTCGGCCTCCGTTCCACCGGAAGTAAAGAAAATCTCAGAAGGCGCTACATTGAGGATATCTGCAACTTGCCTTCTTGCCTTCTCTATTGCAGACCTTACTGCTCTTCCATGGCTATGGATAGAAGACGGATTTCCAAAATGCTCAAGTAAATAAGGCTTCATCGCCTCAAATACGCGTTCATCTAGTGGTGTCGTGGCGGCATTGTCGAGATAGACCCTCATTCTTCGGTTTTCTCAGTGATCAAATCTTTGATGTCATTGATAATCTTGTTAGCTAAATATTCTGCAGTAGCGAGTGTTTCTGATTCTGAATAAATGCGAATGATGGGCTCAGTATTTGATTTTCTTAAATGGACCCATTCATTCTCAAATTCGATCTTAACTCCATCAATGGTATTTATTGGATTGTTCTTATATTTTTTTTCAATAGCTTCCAATACGCTGTCAACATCAACTTCCGGCATTAATTCAATTTTGTTTTTTGAGATATGATAGTTCGGATATTGACTTCTTAAAAACGAGATAGATTTTTCAAATTTTGCCAGATGAGTCAGAAAAAGTGCAATCCCTACGAGGGCGTCTCGACCATAATGGAGTTTTGGATAAATCACCCCTCCGTTTCCTTCACCGCCAATAATTGCATTTGTTTCTTTCATTTTATTTACCACATTCACTTCTCCGACAGCGGCCGCACTGTAACTGCCTCCCTTTTTTAAAGTAATGTCTTTGAGTGCTTTTGTTGATGAAAGATTAGAAACCGTATTACCTGGTGAATTTTTTAGAACGTAGTCAGCTACGGCCACTAAAGTATATTCTTCTCCAAAAGGTGATCCATCTTCATTGAGTAATGCCAGGCGGTCAACATCTGGATCTACCACAATTCCCAGATCATATTTACCGCTTTTCATTTTGCTTGAAATGTGCGTGAGATGCTCAGGTAACGGTTCCGGATTGTGCGGGAATTGTCCGTTTGGCTCGCAATAAAATTCTGTGACTTTATTTACTCCAAGAGCTTTTAATAACTTTGGAATTGCAATTCCACCTGTGGAATTCACACAGTCTATGGCAATTTTAAAATCTTTTTGACTAATCGCCTCCACCTCCACCAACGGCAATTCCAGGATCATTTCAATATGCTTCTCAACATAGGTGTCATTTATGGTGTAACTTCCAAGCAAATTGTTTTCAACAAATTCCAGGTCTTCGCTTTCAGCTAATTTCAATATCTTTTCTCCATCTTCGGCAGAAATAAATTCACCCTTTTCATTGAGCAGTTTCAACGCATTCCATTGGCCCGGATTATGGCTTGCAGTCAAAATAATTCCACCGGCAGCTTTTTCCAATGGGACTGCAATTTCAACAGTTGGCGTTGTAGAAAGGCCTAAATCAATAACATCGAAGCCTAATCCCTGCAGAGTTGAGGCAACAATATTTGATACCATTTTACCTGATGTCCGGGCATCTCTTCCTATTATAATCTTAGTATTTTTGGATTGTTCTCTACATAAATAACCAAATGCAGTAGTGAATTTTACAATGTCCAAAGGCGTAAGGCCTTCACCCACTTTGCCACCAATTGTCCCCCTGATTCCGGAGATAGATTTTATAAGCGTCATGGTTGTGTCTAATTTGGTAGAATTAAAATGTAATTGGGAAAAGGATAGGTATTTAAAATCTAAATAAAACTTTCTCTATAGCGGATTTCTTTTCTTTTTTGCAGGACTCGCCTGCATTCACATCCTCTCCGCAATATCCGCATGTTCCGCCTTCTTCTCTTTGAGAAGCACAGGTACCTTTAAATTTTCCTCCTT
>DAOVVI010000183.1 GCA_030637245.1 Cyclobacteriaceae bacterium | reverse complement strand
CCCTTTTATGAATAAATATCATTTTGAGTTGATCATAAAGATTTCAATTTAGACAAAATATTATCCCGCTAATTATTGAATCAGGAATATTTTTTCATTCAATGTATAAATGGAAAATTCAACAAATAAAGCCAAATGACACTGAGTATATTAACAAGTTGAAAATCATCAGGTAAAGAGAGATATATTCACTGGATTTTTATAAAACATAAAATCAAATATAATTATAATATATTGATCAATAGAACTTTATGATTTTCTTTCAAAGCAATTATGTAATTGGAATTTCCTGTAAAAAATTTTAATAAAATCAAGAACTTTTAATATTATGGCTCATAAAGATCAATTTCTTATATATTTGTAACGATTTAAATATTGCTCAATGACAAGTGAGGAAAAAAAGGCATTTTTACTATTAAAATCTGTAATATTCCACTATCATGGATTAGATGAGGACGAGCAAAAAATCCTCGACGAAACTGCCAAAAAATACGATGCTGAAGAAGAGCTTAAATGGGCAAATGAATTTATTGCAAACGACTACATTTCTGCTTTCGAAAGAGCGAGAGAATATCTGAATAAAATCATTGGACGACTGGAAAAAGATAAAAGGTTGAGCTATTTGGATATGGTTTGGCGAGCAAATAATCAAAAAGGTTACATTACAGAAATGGAAGCAACCGCAATGCTCAAGCTGGCAAAAGACTGGAATATCGAAGATGAATTAATTGAAATGGTAAAAAGATAAAAGTTACCAAACAAAATATTTGAATAATAAAAAAGGGTCTCAAAGACCCTTTTTTATTATGAATATGTATTATTCTTATTGTATTACACCTTCAAGCACATCTTTCATGGCTACCCTTGTTCCATCTTTGTAAGGAACTATCCAGGCATCATTCACACCCATCTCTCTCAGATACTTCTTGAACGTATCAGCTTCCCAATAATCTCTGAATTTTCCTAAAGTAATTTTCTGAACACCATCAGCTTCGGTTTCGCCGCCAAAGTTCTCATTATTATCAAAATACTTAGAGAGGTCTTTATTCCTGAAAGCTCCAATCTGTACCTTAAATAGTATTCCATCTTCGTTAACTGCTACCATCGTTGTTGATGGCTGTGCTACCGCCTCTTGTTTTGCTTTGGCGATTGCTTTTTTAGCAGCATTTACTTGAGCTTCCATTTTTCTGTTTTGCTCAGTTAGTTCAGCAATTTTTGCATCTTTCTCTCCCATACCGGCCTGAAGGCTGGATAATTGACCTTGAATGCTGCTGACTTCTGATTTCAATGATGCATTTTCATCATACATTCTTTTGAATTGCTCAGGAGAAGTCTTTTTAAGCTTCTTCTTCCACTCTTTCTTTTCCTTTTTTGTGAGCTGGGCTGTGGCAACATCTACGGCTGATACACAAAAGAATATAACTAGAATCAATACGAGGTTTTTCATTTCAGTCGTTTTTTTTATTATTAATTTTTGAATTATCCGAAAGTACATAAATATTTTCGCAAATACCTAATGAAAAATTGTACTATTTAAAGCTGAAAGTCACATTCCGGCCATTTTTAGCCCTAAGGATTTAATAATAATGCAAATTGGCCATTGTATATTAAAAATATTCAAAATATGGATTAGTCAAAAAAATATCAACTATATCCAATCCAAACAGCAAGTATTAAGGCCAGTGAACCTATGATCCAGAATTTGATCATTAACGGAATGATAAACTTAAACCACCTGTCATAAGGTATCCCGGCAATGCCAATTATTCCCATCAATACGGCATTGGTTGGAACAAGCATATTAGTAAATCCATCTCCAAACTGATATGCTAATACAGCTATTTGTCTGCTTACTCCTGTCAAATCTGCAATTGGCGCCATAAGTGGCATGGTGACATATGCCTGCCCGCTACCTGAAGGAATGAAAAAGTTCATCGCACTCTGAATCATATACATACCCACTGATGCAAGTTCAGGACCTGCTTTTTGTAGAGGAATAGCCAACGCATTTACAATAGTATGTAATACCTGTCCATCTTCCAGCAATAAGGCAATTGATCTTGCAAAACCTATTAATAAAGCAGTCAAAGTCAATTCGCTCGCACCAATACCAAAAGCTTTGGCTGCTTCACTGGGATTTATTCTGTTTACAATTACAACCAAAACGGTCAAACCAAAAAAGACAGCTCCAAGTTCCGTGAGGTACCAATGCCAGGCAGATATACCATATACGATTAAACTCAAAGCTAAAAATGTTAATATCAATATAATCCAATGCATTTTGGTGAGTTTAGGATATGCTGTTTCCTGATGATTTTGGTTGTTTTCAACATTATTCATAAGGCTTTTGGAAGGGTCATTTTGAACGCCAATGGCATATTTCTGTACATGATACCATCCAACAAGAAAAAATGGGATAAGCAAAATCAGCCTGTACCACATGCCGGAGGTTGGTGGAACTTCCGCAACCTCCTGGGCGATCATCACAGTGAACGGGTTGATCGCTGCCACTCCATATCCTACACCATATCCTACCACCATGATGCCCACTGCCGACATGACATCCATTTTCATTCCCAGGCATAGTGCAATAAGTACTGTAATGAACGGAAGGTATTCTTCAGCCATGCCAAGTGTACTGGACCCAATGGAAAACACAAGCATAGATGACACAATAAGGATTTGAGGCTTGGAGCCAAATTTTTTCAGCATTTTACCAAGAAACGCATCAATCACACCGGTAGATTTAATAACAGCAAGTGCTCCTCCAATAATAAATACAAAGAATATAATCCCCTGGCTATCAGCAAATGCCCTGGGGAGAACGGTAAACAAGGTCCAAACGCTCAGCAATGATTTCTCAGAATTTTGTTCATAACTATCCGGAACTACCACAGACCTTCCATGCTCATTTTCTATAGTTTCGAATTTCCCCTGGGGCAACACATAGGTCAATAATAAGGCAAATACCATCATCCCAAAGAGTAGTACAAGTGTATGAGGAACTTTAAATTTCATAGTAAAAAATTATTTTATAATAGATGAAAGAACTGAATCCAGTCTTGAATACGGTTTGATCTCCATATTAATTCTTGAAATATTCAATCCCTTTATATTGTACTCAGAAATATATATTTGTTCAAAACCAAGTTTCTCTGCCTCCATAATCCTGTTTTCTATTCGATTTACAGCCCTTATTTCACCTCCAAGTCCGATCTCAGCAGCAAAACATGCCTTTTTCGGAATTGGAACTTCCTCCAATGAAGAAATGATAGAAACAGCTACCGCTAAATCTATTGCCGGGTCATCAATTCGTAAACCTCCGGCTATATTCAAAAAGACATCCTGCAAACCCAATCTGTATCCTCCCCTTTTTTCAAGAACTGCCAATAACATGTTAAGTCTTTTTGAATCAAAACCTGTAGAGCTTCGTTGAGGCGTTCCATAAGCTGCCGAAGAAACCAACGATTGAATCTCGATTAATAATGGACGATTCCCTTCCAGCGATGCGCCGATAGAAATACCACTAAATCCATCTTCCCGCTGCGAAATCAGTATTTCGGATGGATTTGAAACCTGTCTTAATCCATTGTTTTGCATTTCATAAATGCCTAGTTCCGAAGTTGATCCAAATCTGTTTTTCGTAGTTCGGAGTATTCTGTAGTTCAAATGGCGATCTCCTTCAAATTGTATCACCGTATCCACCATGTGCTCGAGAATTTTTGGCCCGGCCAGAGAACCTTCTTTTGTTATATGACCAATTAAGAAAATTGAGGTATTGGTTTTTTTGGCAAATTTCATGAGTTCGCCGGTACACTGACGAACCTGCGAGACACTTCCTGAGGCCGCCTCGACTTTGTCAGTAAACATTGTTTGAATCGAATCAATGATTAAAATAGAGGGCTTTAACGAACTAATCTGATTAAAAATAGCGTTGAGGTTTGTTTCCGTAAGAATATAAAGTGATGAAGATTGAGACCCTATTCTTTGGGCTCGCATTTTAAGTTGTTGTTCACTTTCTTCTCCGGAAACATATAAAATAGTAACAGAAGTTAACTGGAGTGCGATTTGCAACATCAGCGTCGATTTGCCAATTCCAGGTTCTCCTCCAATTAAAACCACTGAACCGCATACCAATCCACCACCCAAAACTCTGTCTAGTTCCTGATCATTCGTTTTAATCCGCTGTTCATTATCTAATTCTATTTCATCTAATGAAACAGGTTTTGATTTAGAAAACTTTATGTTTTTTTCATCAATCCAACCTTGATCGTCATTAGCAACCAATATTTCTTCAACAATCGTATTCCATTCTCCACAACTTGGACATTTGCCAAGCCATTTAGGAGATTGAGCACCACAATTCTGACAGAAAAAAGCAGTTTTTCTTTTAGCCATTTTTCGCTTGGTAAAGTTCTACATTTACAAAGGGAATTAATGCCAAAATTACTGCATGCCTGTAATACTCCGCACGATCAATCACATTATTTGTCAAAATTCCAACAGCGCCATTACCTTGTTTTGAATTCTTTCTTTGAAATACCATATCATCTGCATGGCCAAGTTCGATTCCCTGATGAATAAGCTCAACAATTTTGGGGGGAAGCTGAAAAGTCGAGGTTTGTGCTTTTCCAACTAATTTATCACCTAAGACTACGATCCAGGCAAAAGCTTCCATTTCATCACCGATGATTTGGATTCCACCTTCGAGGCCAACAAAAAAATCCCCGTCCGGGAAACTTGATTTTAAGCTTTTTGCCCGATTTTCAGCTCCTAATAATGTTTCTTCATTGGTCATGGGCTGATCTCCAACTCCGGATGATACGGATTTCCCAATAAATTCAAGTTCTGAAATATCCTTAAACACTTCCTCAAATCCTTTCCTGGTACTCTCAATCTTTACTGGATTTTCAGATCCGATATAAATTTTTTTCAATATATTATGAGATTAAGTAACTGTCTGAAATGCGACAGACTATTTCCTTTTCTTCTGTGAAATTTACCCTTAAAAATAATCCAAAAAATGACAATCATTAAACCTATCTTGTTTTACTCATTATTTTTATTGCTAATGTTGGCTTTCACATCAAAAGGAGAGGAACCAAAGGGCTTATCTGTTGGCACCATTGCACCAAAATTCAAAGCTATTGACCAGTTCAACAATTCGTTTGATCTTGAAGATCAATTAAAAAAGGGTCCGGTTGTATTGATGTTTTACCGTGGTCATTGGTGTAAATACTGTAACAGGCAATTGTAAGAATTGAGTGATTCATTGGG
>DAOVVI010000369.1 GCA_030637245.1 Cyclobacteriaceae bacterium | reverse complement strand
TCTGACAAAAGAAGAAATCAAAGAAATGGGACAAAGAGCGCGGCAAAAGGTGGAGAGAAATAATGACAAGAACACCTATCTTTCAAGCATACTGAAGATTTATCAGAGATTACTACAAAACAAAAAATGTACCTGCGCGGCCACACAGGCGAGAAATTATGAAGGAGGCTTAAATAAATAATAATGGAATGTGCAATTATAACTACTTATAGATGCAATGCCAGGTGTGGGATGTGCGATATCTGGAAAAATCCCAGCAAAGCTTCGGAAGAATTTAAGCCGGAAATTCTGGAAAAGATACCGGCAGGCATGCAGCGTTTGAATATTACCGGCGGAGAGGCATTACTGAGAAAGGATATTGCAGAGATTGTAAGAATTCTTGATAAGAAGACAAAACGACTTGAAATCAGCACCAACGGCTATTATTTTGATCGGATAGAAGCGATAGCGAAAGAGTTCCCTGACATCACTATTCGCGTTAGTGTTGAAGGGCTTCCTGCTTTAAATGACAGACTTCGAGGCATTCAGAATGGATTCGACCATGCTATGCGAACTGTACTACGACTAAAGGAACTGGGAATAAAAGATATAGGTTTTGCGATGACAATAAGTGGTGAAAACTGCTATGATTTATTAGAATTATACACTTTAGTTGCTTCAATGGACATAGAATTTGCAAACGCTGTTGTTCACAATTCTTTTTATTTTCATAAGCTAAACAATGAGATCAAGAATAAAAAGGAGATCGAAAGAATTATGCTCAAATTTATGGAGCGACTGCTTAATTCACCACGGAAAAATATTAAAAAGAAAATAAAAGATTGGTTCAGGGCTTATTTGAATTTAGGATTATTAAAACATGTCCAGGGGGAAGAACGTCCCATACCTTGCGGAGCAGGTACAGATACCTTTTTTTTGGATCCATGGGGGCGTGTGTTGGCATGCAATGGTTCAGTAAAGCCAATGATTATGGGCGATTTGAAGACTCAGACTTTTGTAGATATATGGCGAGGTGAACAGGCAACAAGAGTAAGAGATCAAGTGAAAAACTGTAAGCAGAATTGCTGGATGACGGGTACTGCTGTTCCTGCCATGCGCAAGAATCCATGGGAACCCATAAAGTGGGTGCTTAGGAATAAATTTCAGATAGCTCAAGGTAAACCATTGCGTATTTGATAATGTTTGGGGAACCATAATGAGAATTGCTATACTTGGAATAAAAGGAATACCGGGTCGTCATGGTGTAGAGGTGGTTGTTGATTCATTAGTACCTTACCTGGCTTCCATGGGGCATGATATAATTGTTTATGGGTACGATTCTTATACAAAATCTACAGATAACTATTGGGGGGTCAGAATAAAAGCGGTTCAGGGAAGTTCACGAAAAAACATTGAGATGATTTCACACATGTGGAATGCTTCATTGGATGCAAGATGTCAATCTTTTGATCTGGTGCATATACATAGTACTGATCCTTGTTTACTGGCGTGGCTTCCGAAAGCTCGATATGGGATTGTAGCTACTTCACATGGACAGGCCTATATTAGAAAAAAATGGGGGATGCCCGCGAGAGCGATATCCAGGGTTGCGGAACGTCTTTTTTTACATGTACCGGATGTAATTACATCGGTTTCAAAACCATTAGCCGATTATTACAAAGGTAAGTATCGAAAAGATATTGTATATATTCCGAATGGAATAAAGATTAGAAAAAAACCGGATAAATCATTTCTAAAAAAATGGGATATCGATCCACAGAATTACTTATTTTGCTCAGCAGGGCGGATTGAACGCACTAAAGGACTTCATACGTTATTAGACGCTTATGGCAAGTTAAAAACCGATCTTCCCCTTGTGATTGCAGGCGGAGGAAGTGGCACTGATTCTAATTACTTTAATGAACTGAAGGCAAACAAACCAAAAGGAGTGAAGTTTGTTGGATTTTTGACTGGTGATGAATTTTTTTGTTTATATGCCCATGCTCACATTTTTGTTTTTCCATCAGAATATGAAGCGATGTCCATGGCGCTTCTGGAGGGATTATCATTCGGAATCCCAACGGTGTATAGTAATATTCCTGAAAATGAGGCGGTTGCACGTGATTTAGGATATGCTTTTGAGGTCTCGGACGCTAATTCCCTGGCAGATCAGTTACACTATGTATTAACACATCAAAGTGAAGCTATTGCTGTTGGGAAAAAGGCAAAAAAATTTATCAAGAAAAATCACAATTGGGCGACAATTGCAAATCAATATAACGAAGTTTATATGAAATTACGTCGAAAAGGATAAATCATTGAAAATTTTTATTGAAACCGATGCATTGATTGATATGGCAGTTCGATCAGATCTTTATCCCCAAAGCTTCAAGCTTCTCAATGATCTCATCGAAACTCCTGAATTCAGTCTCTGGGTATCCGCAGCCTCTCTCATCAATGTTAATCACATTGTTTCAAAAGGCCAGGGCCGGGAAAAGGCCAGGGCTCTGTTAAAGTTTATCCGGGAGGAATTTTCCATAATTCCGTTTCGAAATTCTATTTTTGTTAAGGCTCTTGTCCGGAATGACGCGGACTTTGATGATCAAGTCCAAATCGCTTCGGCAGAAGCTTTTGGAATGGATTGCATAATCAGCCGCAATGTGGATTGTTTCAGAGGTTGCAGTGTTCCGGCTTTGACACCGGGTGATTTTCTGGAAAAATGGAAAGCCCGCGAATTCAATTCCAGTATACAGGTACCCTTTCTGGACCTTAAGGCACAGCATCACCAGATCTACAACGAAATTGATGATCGGATTACCGATATTATTACAAATACTGCCTTTGTTCTGGGTAAGCATGTGGAGGAATTTGAAAAGCGCTTTGCAGAATTTCATGAAGCTAAATACTGCATTGGGGTGTCCAGCGGGACTGATGCGTTGCATATTGCTTTGATGGCGCTTGAGATTGGTTCGGGAGATGCAGTTATTGTTCCGGTAAACACTTTTATCGCGACTGCCGGAGCCGTATCGACTGCCGGAGCCGAACCTGTCTTTGTAGACTGTGACGAGTACTACAACATCGACCCGGAAAAAATTAGAGAATATCTTTCAAATATGAGTTCTGAGCTGCGAACTCTGCCAAAGGCAATTATTCCGGTACATCTTTATGGACAGCCTGCGAATATGGATGAAATTGTGGCGTTGGCTGAGAAATTTGGAGTTATGGTGGTGGAAGACTGCTGTCAGGCCCATCTGGCGGAATGGCGCGGTAAAAAGGTAGGAAATTTTGGAGCCTTTGGCGCTTTCAGTTTCTATCCCGGGAAAAACCTGGGCGCTTATGGCGAGGCAGGGGCTCTTGTCACCAATGACGAGAATCTTTACTTGAAGGCCAAAATGATCCGGCAACACGGGGAAACCAAACGTTATCACCATAATGTTATCGGTCATAATTACCGCATGGAAGCCATTCAGGGGGCGGTGCTTGCCACCAAACTGAACTTTCTGGTTGAAT
>DAOVVI010000003.1 GCA_030637245.1 Cyclobacteriaceae bacterium | reverse complement strand
TTTAGTTTCTAAAGGAGGAAAGCCATCTACACCAAGATATTCAATATGTGCACCAAGCTCCCGTAATGCATTTACTAAAATGCCAATGGGTCGCTCGCACATTCGTGGCGTACCTGTCAATATTTTATTTTGATTGGTGAGCGCGAAGTAGGCCACAAGAAAACGCATTGTAGTTCCGGCATCCAATACATTCAATTCCTTTTCATCAGATTTCAGCAACCTGAGCATAGTTTGAGTATCCCTGGCTTCTGAAAGATTATTCAGTTTGCCATCGGCAAAGGAATTGATGATCAATGCCCTGTTGCTCTCGCTTTTCGAGGAGGGTAGGTGAATGGTGACATACTCATCTATGTCCGTTTTTTTTTGAATTTTTACCGAGGTGGATGTACCCATACTGTTTATAATGATTCTTTTTAATAGATTGTTTTGTATTTTATTTATATATTTTATAAATTTAAGAGTATTTTATAATTACATTCCAACTTTATTCGTTTTTGAATTGTCAGGAATAAATAGAGATAACATTTTAGACAACCATTCATATGAATAGAATATTAAAAACAGCTTCGATCGTCACATCAGGAATAATAGTTGGTGCTATAGTCCGTAAATATGCTCAACTAGGAATAAATCTCAGTAATCAATCTTCATTGGACTCAATTAAGGGAGTAAAAAGACTCTTCAATAAAAGTAATCGTGTAGAAGACATCAATAACTATTTCATTTAAATAGATAACAAATTATTGAAATATTCGATTGAGGCTTTAATATCCTGATGATCAATCTCAATATTATATGCACAATCACCAATGCGATTTAGCAGGGAGCATTTAATTTTGTCTCCCTCATTTTTTTTGTCTTGCCTGGTCAGTTTAATAATCCCTTCTATATCTTCAGCATTTATAGGTTTTGAATTGTAAATTTTTAATAGATAATCCACAATTCTATCAAGCTCATTTATCGAAAGTGTTCTTTTTTTATTAGACAAATACGATTCACAGATCATTCCTATAGCAATGGCTTCTCCATGAAGGAGCTTTTTATTGGAATTATCCAGATAAAAGCTTTCTATAGCGTGACCGATTGTATGGCCAAAATTGAGAATTTTTCGCAATCCTTTTTCTGTGGGATCTTCCCTTACTACTTTATTTTTTATAGCCACAGAGTGCCTGGTTAATTCAAACCAGTCAAGGTCTTCATATGAAACAGTTACAATCTCATTGAATTTTTTCCCATCAGCAATCAGGCAATGTTTGACGATTTCAGCATAGCCGGATCTCAATTCTAAAGGATGGAGGGTATTGAAAAATACAGCATCGAGGAATACGCTCTTTGGATTTTGAAAAATTCCTATATGATTTTTAAAGTTCTGGAAATCGATACCCAGTTTTCCTCCAATGCTGGCGTCAACCTGTGCCAATAGGGTAGTTGGGATATTGATAAAATCAATTCCTCTTTTATAGGTTGCAGCGCAAAATCCTCCCATATCACCAATCACTCCACCGCCTATATTGACAAATAATGATTTTCTATCGAATGCATTGATTGTTAGTTCATTCCAGATTTGTTGACAAGTATTGAGGTTTTTCTGCTCCTCCCCACTTTTTATTTCAATTAGAATATGCTCGGGAATTACAGATTGTACCAGGTGATAACAATGTTGTTTTGTGTTATTATCAACAAGAACGGCAACCTTTGAGTACTGATTTTTAGAGAAAAAAGCATTCAATTCAAGATTTACATCCTGGCAAAATACGATATTATCAGGTAGCGCCATTTATTTTATCAATTGGTGTATTCATGATAAACTCCTGTCTTCTAATCGAGGCGCCATGAATTAATTTAAAAAGATCCCACATAAATTCGGGATTCAGACCTAATTCTACCGCCCATTTATTTCGGGATTCAGAGATCTCCTGCCACCTGTTTTTCTGAAAAACGGTTACATTATTTTTCTTTTTATAAAGCCCCATTTTCTCAACGATATCCATCCGTTGGGCGATGATTTCAAATAGCTCTTTATCAATGTGGTCTATTTCTTCTCTCAGTTCACCAAGTATGGCAATAAAATCTCTGTCTTTTGAAGTCGGCTTTCTGTATTTCAGGTTCTTGAGCACGGCGCCTAAAGTTTCAGGAGTAATCTGCTGTGCAGCATCACTCCATGCATTCTCCGGGTCTCTGTGCGTTTCTATGATCAAGCCATCATAATCCAAATCCATGGCATTTTGAGATACTTCAAAAATATAATCCCGATTGCCACAAATATGGCTTGGATCACAAATCAATGGAATGGTGTTTAGTTGTCTTTTCAACTCCAAAGGAATTTGCCACATTGGGAGATTCCTGTATTTTGTCTGTTTAAATGAAGAAAATCCTCTATGGATGGCTCCGATTTTGGTTACTCCCACATTACTAATGCGCTCAATAGCTCCGAGCCACAAAGCCAGATCCGGATTGATTGGATTTTTTACTAAAACAGGGATATCAGCTCCACGCAATGCTTCGGCAATTTCCTGGACAGCAAACGGATTTGTGGTTGACCGGGCTCCAACCCATAAAATATCTACACTATGTTTGATCGCCTCATAAACATGTTTCGGTGTGGCAACTTCAACGGCAAATTTAAGTCCGGTTTCCTTTTTTACATTTTGGATCCACCTTAACGCTTCCTCTCCTACTCCTTCAAAATTGTTAGGTCTTGTTCTGGGTTTCCAAATTCCGGCTCGTATTATTTCAATACCAATTTCCTTAATGCCCAGGCTGGTTTCGAGTAGTTGTTCTTCTGTTTCAGCGCTACATGGCCCTGCGATTATCGCAGGTTTTTTCAAGCCAATATTCCAACCCTCTAGTGATTCTATTTTCATTATTTTTTATTTAATTTCGGGCGATATTAATAGTTAGATTTTTTTGATACGTTTATCCTGGAATTTTTGAACAGTTATGAAATCTAATATCTCATTTGCAGACACTTCAATAGCATTTTCTTATAAGTCTGATAAAGAATTAAAAAAAAGCTACTTTCTGTTTTCATCGATCAATAATCCGATTTTGTCAAAATTGGGTGCAAATATCGTGAAATTTGCATTGAAAGTAAAAATACCGATTAAAGGAATTATCAGAAACACGGTATTTCAGCAGTTTTGTGGTGGAGAATCTATTAACCAGTGTGATGCAACCATTAAAAAATTGGCCAACTACAATATTAAAACAATTTTAGATTACGCTGCCGAGGGAGATCAAGGAGAATCAAATTATAATATTGCTACCGGAGAAATTTTAAAAATTATCGAAAAAGCTGCTTCAAATCTCAATATTCCATTTTGTGTTTTCAAACCTACCGGAATTGGTTCAAAGGATTTATTGGAAAAAATCCAGTTGGAAAAGGAACTCAATAACCATGAAAAAGAAGAGTTTGAAGCTGTGCGACATCGTTATGATGCGATAGCAAAAGCTTGCTTTGAAAAAGGAATTCAGTTGTATGTGGATAGTGAAGATAGTTTTTACCAGGACCCGATCGATGACTTAGTGTATGAATTGATGGAAAAATACAATAGAGTACATGCTGTTGTATTTAATACATATCAAATGTATCGAAAAGGGATGTTGGAAAATTTGAAGGTAGCGAGTGAAATGGGAAGAAAAAGAGGCTATTATGTGGGAGCCAAATTGGTGCGCGGGGCTTACATGGAAAAAGAAAGAGAACGAGCTGAAGAGAAAGGGTACCAGGATCCAATAATGCCAGACAAGGAAAGTACCGATAGACAATATGATGATGCATTAAGGTATTGTGTTGAAAATATTGATAACATAGAATTGTGTTCTGGTTCGCACAATGAAAACAGCAACTATCTGTTGACTGAGCTTATCCTAAAACACAATCTGGCAAAAGACGATAAACGAATATATTTTGCCCAGCTCTTTGGCATGAGCGATCATATTTCTTTTAATTTGGCAAATGCCGGTTATAACGTGGTAAAATATGTACCCTACGGGCCCATTGAAACCGTCATGCCGTATTTGCTAAGAAGAGCAGAAGAAAATACCTCGATCGCCGGTCAGAGCAGTAGGGAACTGGAATTGATCACCAAAGAATTAAAAAGGAGAAAGGCCAGGTAGTTTAAAAATTGATTGAAACCTCAAATTAGTTGGTCTAAGTTATTAGTATAAATCCTACGTTTGTCGGCAAACATGTATGCAATTTCATAGCAATACTTTCAGTTTTTATAAACATTGGTGAAAATAAAATTACAAAAGCCAAATAATTTTCAATTTTCAAAAAACAATGCACAAAATCTGTCAGATGCATTTTTAGAAAGTGCAGCGGTTAAGGTTTTGTAATTTTGAAAATTGGTCTTTATTTGAGATTTGGGGCTTGTGATTTGCTGTTTTAAACGAATTTCATTCGTACTCAGATTAAAACCAACGAACTATCAGTGTATAATTGTTTTGTTAATCTACTTTAATCGATCATTCTAATTCCACAATTAGCAACTAAATTGTAATTTCGCAACTCTTTCAATTTCACTATTTAAATTCTAAAGAAATATCATGTCGGGGAAAAGAAAAATAACTGTAGCATATGGAGATGGAATAGGTCCTGAAATAATGCAAGTCACACTCGATATCCTTTTAGCGGCAGGTGCCCAGATCGAAACAGAGGTTATTGAAATTGGGGAAAAAGTTTTTCGCAAAGGCATTTCTACAGGAATTGCTCCCGAATCGTGGGAGTCGATCAAAAAAAATAAAGTTTTTCTAAAAGCGCCGATCACTACCCCCCAGGGAGGAGGTTTCAAAAGTCTGAATGTAGCTACAAGGACTACACTTGGTTTGTTTGCAAATGTGAGACCTTGCAGATCATTTTTCCCATATGTTCCTACAAATCATCCTTTGACCGACATGGTGATCATCAGGGAAAATGAAGAGGATCTTTATGCAGGCATTGAACATCAGCAGACCAACGAGGTGGTTCAGGCCTTAAAACTGATATCAGGACCCGGGTCGGAAAAAATTATCAGATATGCTTTTGAATATGCCAAGGTATATGGTAGAAAGAAAGTCACATGCATGACCAAAGACAATATCATGAAACAGGTTGATGGCTTGTTTCATAAGATTTTTGATGAAGTGGCACGGGAATACCCAGAGATTGAAAATGACCATATGATCATTGATATCGGCTCTGCGATTATTGCTGACAGACCTCATTCCCTCGATGTGGTAGTCACAGAAAATCTGTACGGGGATATCATCTCTGATATAGCAGCACAGGTGACCGGATCAGTAGGTTTGGGAGGGTCTTCAAATATAGGTGAAGACGTTGCCATGTTTGAAGCAATCCATGGTTCTGCTCCGGATATTGCAGGTCTGGACATTGCAAATCCATCTGGCTTGATCAATGCTTCCTGCATGATGTTAGTACATATAAATCAACAAAAAGCTGCTGAAAATATTAAAAACGCCTGGCTGAAAACAATTGAAGATGGAATTCACACTACTGACATTTATAATAAGGACTCTTTGCGAAAGGTATGGACACAGGAATTTGCAAAAGAAGTCATACTCAGACTTGGACAGGAACCCGCAAGACTACGACCGGTTCATTATAAAGAAGGTGATACAATGAGTAAAATAAAAATCACTAAGCGTCCAAAAGCAAAAAAAGAATTGGTTGGAGTGGATGTATTTTTAGATTGGGATGAAAATGACAGGAATCCGAACAAGCTGGGAGAAATACTTAAAACTATTAATGGAAATGGATTGAAATTTTCGATCATTACAAATCGAGGTGTAAAGGTATATCCTGACGGGCATCCTGAAACATTCTGTTCTGACCATTGGCGGTGCAGATTTGTAGCTGAGAAAGATGCCGAAACAGTAACACATGATCAGATTTTGTCTCTCCTTAATGAAGTAAAAGAAATAGGACTTGACTTCATCAAAACTGAGAACTTGTACACTTTTGATGGAGAAAAAGGATATTCATTAGCCCAGGGGGAGTAATTCTGAAAATTAGCACATAACCTTATTTTCATATTCGTCACTCGCGGCACGCGAGCGACTGCTGCCATTCCTGGACCTGACCCGTCCACCGGAAAAAGCCTTTATTTTCCATGAATTTGTCTGAATCACGGATTAGAAGGATTTTGAGATTTCACGGATTAACTCAACTCTTAACTCATAACTCTTAGCTTTTACCCTTTAGCTCTCACCCTTTACCCCTTTTATAATATTGACGCTTGTTATTTGCAATATCTCATTTTTCTTATATTTGAATTCACTTAATATTCAGAATTCTGATTTTAATGACAATACTGCTCGTTGTATTCTATTTTCTTTTTCCGGTTCTTATCATCTATTTAACTCAAAAAATCAAGATTTTAGGTAAAATAGGAGCTGTAGTTTTAGCGTATTTTTTTGGATTGTTTTTTGGAAATATTGGCCTTTTCCCAAGAGCGAGTAATAGTTTTAGAGAAATTTTAAAAGACAAAACCACACTGCCCTCCCATGAAGTAGAACAGTTTTTTAACCAGGGACTGATTAGTATGTCTGATGTGGTAGTAAATCAAATCGCATCTGTTCAGAATACATTAATTTCGATAGTTATATTATTAGCAATACCCTTACTCCTTTTTTCTTTGGATATAAAGAAGTGGCTTAAGCTGGCCAAAGATGCTTTATTTTCATTGGTTCTGGCAATGATATCTTTATTGGCGGCTATTTTTATTGGTTATTTTATTTATAAAGATCTGATCGAAGAATCATGGAAAATTACCGGATTACTTGTTGGCTTATATACAGGAGGTACACCAAACCTTGCAGCGATAGGGGCCGCCCTTGAAATCAATGCGAATACATTTTTATTGACTCATACCTATGACATGGTAATTGGGGCAGTTTGTCTCTTATTTCTCATGACCGTTGCCCAGGAACTTTTCAATACTTTTCTACCCAGTTTTAAGGCCAAACATGCCAACATATCTTCCGATATTGAAATTTCCCAAAATGAAGATATCGAGAGTTTTAAGGGATTGCTTTCCAAATTTGGAATTATTCAACTTATGAAGGGATTTGGCTTGTCTATTATAATTGTAACAATAGGAGGAGGTTTAAGTCTTTTAGTGCCTGAGAGTGCACAAATGGTTACAGTAATATTGTCGATAACCACGCTGGGTTTACTTTTCAGCAATTGGGAGACGATCAACAAGTTAGAATACACTTTTCAATTAGGGATGTATTTTATTATTGTTTTTTCATTGGTTGTAGCTTCCATGGGTGATCTTTCCAACATGTTCCATGTTGAATATTTGCACCTTTTCAGCTTTGTGGCTTTAGTTGTGCTGGGATCAATGGCGATTCATGTATTTCTCTCCTATTTATTTAAAGTTGATTCCGATACTACGATAATTACGATTACCGCTTTAACCTATTCAGCACCTTTTGTTCCTGTTGTAGCTGGAGCATTGAAAAACAAAAACTTAATTATTTCAGGGTTGACCGTTGGGATTTTAGGGTATGCAATTGGAAATTACCTGGGATTGGCGATTGCCTATTTTTTGCAGTGAGTGGAATATCAGAGGATTATTTTCCAAAGCGGGTACCAGGGAGGTTTGATTTTTATAATCAAATTTAATAGGCCGTCACTCCAATGGAATTTTAGCAGTTTTTTCTTTAGATCAATAAATTTCCGTGAAGCTTCCCAATTTTCAGTAATCAATGCCCATTTCAATTCATAATTGATCCTCTTGAGCAGCGCCTTATTTTCATCTTCAGATTTATTTAATTTATAAGCTTTTTCACAGACTATGGCTGTACTAAAACAATGCCTGTTTTTTCTCTGGTATTGAATTGAAGATAAGGATTTAGAAAGAATATGTTTTTTTACCAAAACCTGGTTAGTAAAAGTATATTTATAATTTCTTGCCGACCGCACCCAAAAATCAAAATCCTCATAACTTAGACTTTCATCATAGCCATCTAGTTCTTCCAGTACATTTCGCCTCATCATCATGGACGGGGCAGAAATAAGATACCTTTCTACCAGGATTTTATACATATCGCCGCTTGGAACTTTATCAATTAAATTTCCAAGATCATCTCTTTTGAAGTGAGTCCCCTTATTTTGGCCATTTTCATCGATGAGTTCCGCATCACAAAAATTAACAGCAAAATAATCGCCTTTTACTTCGAGAGTTTTTACTCCTTCAAAAACCCTGGTTGGCATCAATTGATCATCAGCAGCCAAATCAATTACATATTTCCCGCTGGATAGTTTAAACCCAATATTGAATGACTTACAATTACCCAGATTGGATTGATTAAAATATGTCTCAAATCCATGGATTTTTGACATATTTTCAATGATAGACCTGCTGCCGTCAGTACTTGCGTCATCAACTACAATAAGCTCCAAATTTCCATAGGTTTGAAACAAAACAGATTCAATAGACTGTTTTATATATTTCTCGTGATTATAGCACAAACATATGATGCTGACGAGTGGTTTGTTCACCTGGATTTTAGTTTAATATTAATATTTTAAATTTGGGAACAATATAAATATCATAAAGAAGTGGCGAAAATAAAAACAGGAGTATTATTGGTGAATTTAGGGACGCCGGACAGTCCCGCTGTTCCGGATGTGAGAAAATATCTACGCGAGTTTTTAATGGATAAACGTGTAATTGATATTCCATTTTTTTCCAGATGGTTGTTAGTGAACTTGATTATTGCCCCTTTTCGTGCGCCAAAATCTGCCAAAGTTTACCAACAACTATGGGAGGACAGAGGCTCACCTTTGATGTTTCATGGGATTGATTTAAAAGGAAAACTTGGAAAAAAGTTAGGCGATGAATTTGTGGTTTCTTTGGGGATGCGCTATCAAAATCCATCTATTTCTTCTGCTTTAGATGAATTATTGGAACAACATGTCCGAAAGATCATTGTTCTGCCATTATTCCCTCAATATGCCTCTGCCACCACCGGATCAGTAGTTGAGCAAGTGATGGATGATATAAAAGGAAAATTGGTTCTGCCTGAGATTAAGTTGGTAAGTCAATATCCTGATAATGAATTGATGATCAAAACTTTTGCCGAGCTCGGAAGAAAATATATGCGCAAAATGGACTATGATCATATTGTTTTCAGTTACCATGGATTACCTGAGCGGCAGATCAGAAAATCATCGATTGAGGGATATTGCGAGTTAAATGCAACCTGTTGCTCAACATATCATAATAAAAATCAATTTTGCTACAGGGCACAATGCTTTTTGACTTCAAGAAAACTGGCGAAACAACTTAACCTGAATGAGGATCAGTATTCGGTGTTTTTTCAATCAAGATTGGGAAAAGACCCATGGATTCAACCTTATGCCGAAGAGGAGATTATAAGATTAACCAAAGTAGGCAAAAAGAAAATATTAATCTTTTGCCCTTCATTTACAGCAGATTGCCTGGAAACCATCGTAGAAGTCGGAAATGAATTTAAAGAGCTTTATTTTAAAAATGGGGGAGAGGAATGGCAATTGGTAGAAAGTCTGAATTCTCACGATCTTTGGGTGGAGAGCCTGGCAGGGATGGTGAAAAATCATTTGTCATAGAATTTATTATACTTAACCTTAACAAACCAGAACCAAAAATGATATTTAATTGAATAACGAATATCGAACAAGCCTGCCTTGCCGGTAGGCAGGCTTGTTCGATATTCAAAATATAGTAAATGTTCAAAAAACCACTATATGGCAAGCCAAAGCCATCTTCTTAGAAGGTGGATTATTTACTTTTTCCAGAAATTTGGCTAAATGCGCTTACTGTTAATGCTTTCAGTTATAGCGGATCCTTTGCAGAGACTCCACTGTCGATAAAGGTTGCGAGTTGCAGAACCCTGCACTCGAAGCTCGGAACAATATCCTGATGTGTACATGACATCATCCAATCTATTCAAGTTCTTTAAGCGTGGTTTTTACTTTTTGACGGATACTGTTTTGATAAGAGTATCCACTGTAATTATTTACCAGATGTAAATATTCAATTGCAGCTTCATTATTATTTTCGGAAAGACAGATCAAGCCAAGCTGAAGCGCTGAGTTTGGAGCATAGTACCAATTTATATTTTTTTGAAATTTTATGGTTTTATGATAGTTACTAACTGCATTTTCTATATTTCCGGTTTTATGATATAATCTTGCTGTCCGATAATAATATTCACATTTATCGTGTTCATTCAGATTAATAGTGTCGATTTGTTCATGGATTTTTAGTGCTTTTTCATAGAATCCGCCATCACTCGCATACCTGAGTTGATAAAGCTCTTTAGTAGAATTATGATCGGATTCGAGCGCGTTTTTGGCATTTTTGTCAGCTTCATTTTTTGCCCATCCTTTTTGCCAGGATCTTTCAAAATATTTTTTAGTACTGTCCGGCATATCTTTAATTAGATAACAGACACCTATTTTATAATGGGTGTCTTTTACCAGGTTCTGCCCATCGTGTCTTGAAATGAAAATTTGATAATTCTTAATTGCTTCATCCAAATGTCCTTTTTGTAAAAGAACCTCTCCTTTTAAATAATATAATTGTGGCAGTATGAACGGCTGAGTGTAAATATATTCAGAATCATCAATGATGTTGAGTGCTCTTTCACTTTGCGCATTTTTCATAAGGATCAATGCAAATGCATAATCAATCAATAATTGTTTCTTTTTCGCATGAATAATGCGCATCTGATCAGCGCCCTCAACGGGATCATTTAAAAGATACGCTTGCAACAGAGCAACTGTAATACCGCATTCCAGGGATAATAGTTGATCGCTTTTATACACCTTATCAAGTTCTGACAATCCGGCATGTACATTGCCTTCAATACCAAGGATTGAAAGTATCCAATTGTATTTATCTGGAAAAACACCATATAAAACGTGCAATAAACCAAGTGTTTTATAAGATGGAAGAAATTCTGGGTTCTTAATTACATTCTCTTTTGCGATGTTGTAGGCGTGTCTCAGGCTCCAAAAAGAGGAGAACTCCTCGCCGTTTTTTAGTTTCAATATTGCCCATTGCAGTTTTATTTCTGATTTTAAAAAATTTGTGTACGAATCAGAGAAGTTTAATTCGTTTAATTTTTCCAACAACTCGGATTCGAGAGATTTATTTGCTTTATATTGATCGAAATCATCCTTGATAAAAATGTTTGCTGATGTAACGAGTATTTCCAGATAGAAGGTTAGTGGACTTGGAGGGATAACCGTAAGGCTTTCACTGCATGAGTCAAGCTGGAAATTCAGAAACTGACTAAAGGCTGTTTGCAAATTGATATTACTATCAGATTGTGCGTTTGTAAGATGGAAAAAAAATAGAATCGGAGCCAATAAAAAAAGGCGAATACGATGATTCGCCTTTGAAATAGATATTTTAAAAAAAATAACCACAGGCTATTTTTTTGTTGTCCTTCTCTTCTTTTTTTCTTCAACAACAGGAATATCTTCGATATCGATGAAAATTCTTCCGCAATGCTCACAAACAATGATTTTTTTTCTTTCACGGACCTCAGCCTGTCGTTGTGGGGGGACTAATGCGAAACAACCTCCACAGGCGCTTCTTGAAATCCTAACAACTCCCAGACCGTTCCTGGCATTGTTTCTAATCTTGTTGTAAGAATTAAGCAACCTATCTTCGACTTTGCCGGTAGCCTTTTCTCTACTTTCTTTAAGCTTATTTTCTTCCTCCATGCTTTCGGAAGTAATCATTATAAGCTCCTTTTTCTTACTGTCAAGATCTTTTTTTCTTTCGTCGAGAATTTCGTCTGTTTCAGTGATTTCTACTTTTTTGGCTTCGATTTTTATCTCTGCCTCTTTGATACGCTTTTCACAGATTTGAATTTCTAACGTTTGTAGCTCAGTTTCTTTTGTAATGGCGTCATATTCCCTGTTATTTCTAACATTCATTTGCTGCTCTCCATACTTTTTTATGAACTTGTTGGCCTCTGCGATAGCATTTTTGTTGTTAGCTATCACATCGTTCTGATCATCTATTTCAGAATTGTATTTTGAGATTCGGGTTTGATACCCAACGTTTTCATCTTCTAAATCTCTAACCTCCTCAGGCAGTGCCCCTCTTATTTTGATAATATCGTCTAACTTAGAATCAATTTGTTGAAGCTTTTTTAAAGAATCTAGTTTTTGTGCAACAGTACTTTCCATTAATAATTATGCGTAAAATATTGGATTTGTATTCACTTCCGTGAAATGGAGTGCAATATTAGCAAATTTTTCGTTTATATTCTCATAAATTAATTCTTTTGTGAACTGTTCACTTTCGTAGTGTCCAACATCCGCAATAATAATGCGATTATCGGCGTCAAAAAATTCGTGATATTTAAAATCACCACTAATAAAAATATCGGCCCCCAGGGCAATGGCGTCTCGTAATAGAAAGCTTCCTGAGCCACCACAAAGTGCAACTTTTTTAATGAACTCCTTCACAAAAGAAGTATGTCGGATAACCTTTACGCTAAGATTGGATTTAATGTGATCCAGAAACTCAGACGATTTTATGGATTTTGGAAGCTCTCCAATCATTCCGGAACCTACTTCATTGTTATTGTTAGCAAGATCGTGTAAATAATATGCCACCTCTTCGTATGGATGGGCTTTGAATAAAGTATTTAAAATTTTTGTTTTTATGTAAGTTGGGAAAATTAGTTCTATTCGATTTTCATTTACTTTTTCCAACTGGCCTAATTCTCCGATAGTTGGATTGGCGTTCTCAACAGGTAGAAAAGTACCTGTTCCTTCTATTCTAAAGCTACAACTTTTGTAATTTCCAATCATTCCTGCTCCAGCCTCATGAAGTTTTGACATGACGTTTTCAGTATTTTCTTTAGGAATAAATGTAGTTAGTTTCGTAAGTGTGTCGCTCTTTGGTCGGAGTATTTTAGTGTCACTAAGTCCCAGTTTATCCGCAATTTTTTTATTTACTCCTTTTGAGATATTATCCAGGTTAGTATGTATGGCATAGATTGCGATATCATTTTTTATAGCCTTGATTACTGTTCGTTCAATATAATTGCTGCCGGTCAATTTTTTTAAACCCCGAAATAGTATCGGATGATGAGCTATTATAAGGTTGCATTTTTTTTGAATGGCTTCGTCAACAACTTCTTCTATGCAATCCAGGGTGATGAGCGCTCCTTTCATTTCACGTTGCTGATTACCTGTTATGAGTCCGGAATTATCATACTCTTCCTGGTAAGCCGGAGGCGCAAAAGATTCCAAATATTGGATGATATCTTTTATTTTAATCATAATTGTTATTACAAACTTTCTTTTGAAAAACCTTTTCTAATCACTTTATTTGCCTACCAATAATTTCAATAGTTTGTAAAGGATGAAAAAATTTAGGGCAAAAATCTATAAACAAGGGCAATATCTTGTTTGCACATTCAAACATAATAAAAAAACTCATACCATATCTACAGGGCTAAAGATTCTGAAAGGTGAACGGTGGGAGCATGAGCAACAAAGAATAGTTACCAGCAATAGAGACAAAGCATATTTACTCCAGCACATCAAAACCCACTTCCATAAAGCAATCCCAGAATACAAATTAACTGGAGATAAGACATTATTAAAGGTTCCAATGGTTCCCACAAGAGCAATGGCACAGGAAGAGACAATATTAACCGCACTGGATCAATACGCTAAAGAGACAGGAAAGAATAAACTGACTATCAAAACGATTGCCAGTAAAATGAAAGACTACAGGGAACCAAAACTTCGAAGGTATTTTAATCTACAGACTTTTTATAATTATTTACTGAAGTCTGGAAGCAAGGTTAGTACTGCAAATGTGTATTGCACAACTATTAACACGGCTACGAAATGGAAATGGAGCCAAGAGTATAAATTAAATAAGCAAAAGAGCATAGGAAAAGTTAGTTGGTGTTTGCTGGAAGATGAGATCCAAAAGCTATGGAGCCTAGAGCCAAGATTGAAAACTCATAAAACTTGCCTGAACATTTCCAAAGGGATTTATTATTCTCTTCAGAGGTTTAGCGATCTTATGGAATTGGCTAAAGCTTATCAATCTGGAGATGTTGAAACAGGCTTCCTAATCTCCAAAACCAGCAAGAGCCATACAGTCATTATAACGGATAAGTTAAAAACGATCTTGCCGGATATTCAAAACCAATACCTCCAAGATTTCAATATCTATATAAAGGAAATAGCCAAAGAGGCCGGATTAGATCGAAGAGTGGGAGGTGTGCCAGTACACGAATTGATAAGCTCTCATATTTTCCGAAAGTCAGGAGCCAGTCATTTAGAATGGAAAGGGCATTCAGTTGTCAAGCTATCAAACTTGCTAACACATTCAAACCTGACAGTTACAACCAGATATTTATTAGAGAATCCAGAAGATAAGACTAATCCACTAGATGATTTGGTTTAACCGCGCTAGTGTGACTACAATAAACGAACCTGATATCTTT
>DAOVVI010000433.1 GCA_030637245.1 Cyclobacteriaceae bacterium | reverse complement strand
GTTTCGAAATGTAATTTTCCGATGGTTCTCGGATAAGTTTCATGCTTGTCATTCAGCAAAATACCATTCCAATCAATGAATCCTTCACCGGTCCATCCGCCGGCAACGCGCATCAAATCATGATCAAAGATCATCCAGGCATTGCCTTTGGAGATCCCGCCAGGACCTTTATCCAACCTTATAGCAATCCCTTTGTAGGCAAAATTATTTTTGCTATAATCCTCATCGGCATATGGTACCGGTCCTGGAGAGTGGTATCTTTCCGGACCTGTTTCTTCATCAACCAATTCATAGGTGTTGATGAAAAAATTGCCATAATCCATGTCTGACCAGGGATGATACGGTTTTGCATCCGGACCTTTGGATTTTCCATCAGGCAAACCTGCCAGGTATCCCGGGGAAGTTGAAACAAATTGATCTTCATTGCTCCTCCGGACAAAATTCTCCTGAACATACAGTATGACGTCGTATTTTTCTTTAGGAGTCAGCGTTAGCTGAGGAGGCATGGCACCGAATCCGCGTGAAAGAGTTTGGTACATCGAGTAGGGATCGCTACCAGCCTTAAAAGGTTTTGCCCAGAATTTTTGCGAATTCGGAATCGATCCCTCAATTTCCGGAGTGCCATGACAATTGATGCAATTGGAATTGTAGATACGCGCACCACGTCTGAAAGCCCGCCTGTCCCAATCTTCAATGATACCTGCATGATCAATATTTTTTTCGGATGGAGAAAGACTGGATTCAGGCATTATGTAGGCAAACTGCGAACGATCAATTGTATATCTTTTTTCGGATTGTCTTTTGGCTACAATGGAAAAAATTCCTTTATTATTCGTGATCTTACCCTTAAATTCGTCCATTGAAAATATTCCTTCCAACTCAAACCGTTTATGCACTCCGGATAATTTATCATTCTCAAATACAACTTGCTCGAACTCAAGCGTTCCCCAGCCATATGAAAAGAACTTAACAGACATGTTATCATCAACCGGCTCAAGTTTCATAGTACCAGCAGCGATTTCATCTCCAAAGTCAATTTTGTAGTCCCATCTTACCTCCTTCGGACCAGTGCTGCACGCACTAAAAAAAAAGGAACCAAAGACTATAAACAGAAATATCTGACCAGAAAATCCGCCCTCCTTCCTGCAGGTAAAATTATTTGGGATTATGTTCATGGATAATAAATGTTATGCTAAATCACATCGTGCCGCGCTCTAGCAACTTATTGCTCAAATACCAATGTAAACACGTTTTTGGTTTTATTCAAAACAACAGATTAAATCTTAGCAATTTCATAGAAGAAAAAATTATAAAATCTACCAAATGCTGGAAGCGATTCGATTTATCATTCTATCTTACTATGATAAAATTAGCCTTGAATTGATAATGCATTCACTTCAAATACCATCGAAATGATATATTGTATTTTAGGCGTATATAAGAATTAAACCCGGGTTATGCACTGCGTATTACATAATGATTTCATAATATGTTATCCCAGATTTGGGACAGCTCAGTCTTACGCTGTTTATTGGCTGTAATGATGTATTTTATTCGCATGTTTGATATATTCATCATTTCTATATCCATTTTGTCCAAATACAATATTCACCTCGATCCAGGAAAATGGTTATGTGATTTTTGGTGGTGGGCTGGATGCGCGAATTGCATAATGGTTTTCCCTCCCTATTTATATACTGAATTCAAATCAAGTTATAAAGACATTGAATGTGATAAATTAATATTAATGATCAATTGATCATTTTAAGGGCACCTCTAATAATTGATTTTGAGTTTTTTCGAGTTAGCGGTTATAAACGAGGTATTGATATTTCAATTTCTTATATTTGAATTGTACCAGTTATTCAGTTTCTAAAAAACAATTCAGATCACGACTGTTCAGGAACTACAATAGTAAAACGTAAATCCAAAAATCATGAAAAAAGATATCACCCGCAGAGATTTTATTAAAGGAACCATGGCAGCAAGTGTTGCCATCGCAGGAGGAGGATTGATGGGGAGTTGCAGCCCCTATCAGTCAAAAGGATTGGCCACTACTGTGTTGGGTAAAACCGGCGTAGAGGTTCCCAGGATCGCCCTTGGTCTTGGCTCACGATGGTGCGCTGTTGCTGATGAGGATCAGGCGCTGGACATCCTCACCTATGCATTAGATAAGGGACTTTATTACTGGGATACAGCTGCAAGTTATGAAAACAAACAAAATGGAGTAGTAAGCGAAGAGCGCATTGGCAAGATCCTGAAAAACCGGAGAAACGAAGTATTTATCAGTACAAAGGTACGTGAAAGAGATCCTGACAAAGCGCTTAAGCAAATTGAAGAAAGTCTGAAGCGTATGCAGATCGATCAGCTTGACCTGCTGAAGATTCATAATGTGATGGGTGGAGAGGAGCTCGAAAAGATCGAAGCTAATATCATTGAAATTGTGCAGCGAATGAAAGAAGAAGGGATGACCAGATTCATTGGATTCAGCGGACACTCTGAGGCTTCTGCTCTGACGCACATGGCCAACAACTACGACTTCGATACTATGCTCATGGCGCTAAATCATTACAATGCCGACAATGGGTGGGAGCGAGAAGAAAAAGCGATTCCTGCTGCTGATGCTAAAGGAATGGGCGTGATGCTCATGAAGGTTATCCGGCCTATCGAAAATGATCAGTCGCTTGATCCAAAAGATATGATCCGCTATGCATTATCAATCGAAGGTGTGAATGGAGCCGTAATTGGCACAGACAGTAAAGAAGTTGTGGATGCAAATGTGGCGCTGCTCAAAGATTTTGAACCAATGGCAAAAGATGAAATGGACAAATTGACAACCAGACTTACACCATTCTACCAACATCAGGGGACACCATGGATGGATCCCGGATATTGCGATGGCAACTGGGTATGATCATTCTTGCATGATCCCACTGGAACGCGCCCTGCATATTACATAATGATTTCATAATATGTTGTCCCAAATTTGGGAGTGCTCAGTCTTAACCCTGTTTATTGGCCGTAATGATCAATTTTATCCAGTTGTTTG
>DAOVVI010000486.1 GCA_030637245.1 Cyclobacteriaceae bacterium | reverse complement strand
TTCAAACTGTAAAGAAGGCTTCCAGCCCAATTCATTCATGATCCTGGATGCATCAATGGCATAGCGTAAATCATGGCCTGCCCGGTCTTTTACAAAGGTTATCAACCTTTCAGATGTACCAGGTGAATTACTGATTTTCTCGTCAACAGTTTTGCACAAGACCTTAATTAAATCAAGATTTTTCCATTCATTAAATCCCCCGATATTATATGTCTCTCCAATTTTACCTTTATGGAATATTACATCAATGGCTCGTGCATGGTCTTCCACATACAACCAGTCTCTAACATTTTCTCCCTTGCCATACACCGGTAATGGTTTTTCATTGAGAATATTATTTATAAAAAGAGGGATCAATTTTTCCGGAAATTGGTTGGGGCCGTAATTATTAGAACAGTTAGAAATAACAAATGGAAGACCGTAGGTATTCTGATATGCCCTTACAAAATGATCACTGCTTGCTTTTGAGGCAGAATATGGGGATTGAGGATCATATGGGGTTGTTTCAAGGAAAAAGCCTCCGTTATCCAGAGACCCATACACTTCATCCGTCGAGACATGATAAAAAAGCTTCCCGGTATAATTTTCCTTCCAAATACTTTTTGCAGCATTTAATAAATTAACCGTACCAATGACATTTGTCTGGATAAACTCAAGCGGATTTGTGATTGATCTGTCAACATGCGACTCAGCCGCTAAATGTATTATGGAATTAAATTGATGTTTTTCAAATAATTCCTGGATGAATTGACTATCAACAATATCTCCTTTTACAAATAAATAATTTGGTTCATTTTCGATATCCTGTAAATTTTCCAGATTGCCAGCATAGGTGAGCTTGTCCAAATTTATAATTTGACAATCTTTATATTTATTTATAAATAATCTGACTACATGAGAACCTATAAATCCGGCTCCACCGGTGATCAGTATTTTTTCCATGCAGCAAAAAGGTTATTTTTTTATATATCGGTCAAAATCGGAGTGCTCTTTTTTATAAAGACGCTCATGAGGTATTGACTTAAAATACTCGTAAGTAATTTTCAATCCGTCAGATCTTGAAATTTTAGGTTCCCAACCAAGTAGTTTTTTAGCCAAAGTGATGTCCGGTTGCCGTTGAGTAGGATCATCTTGAGGTAATGTTTTGTAAACCACTTTCTGATCTGTTCCTGTAAGTTTAATAATCTCCTCGGCAAAGTCTTTGATTGTGATTTCATCCGGATTTCCAATATTGACTGGGCTAGAGTAATCGCTCATTAGTAATCTGTAAATTCCTTCGATAAGATCATCAACATAACAAAATGATCTTGTTTGCGATCCATCTCCAAATATTGTAAGATCCTCTCCTCTCAATGCCTGTCCAATAAAAGCAGGAAGTACTCTGCCATCATTCAACCTCATTCTGGGTCCATAGGTATTAAAAATTCGAATAATTCTTGTTTCTACTTTGTGGTAGGTATGGTAAGCCATTGTAATTGCTTCCTGAAATCTTTTTGCTTCATCATAAACTCCTCTGGGCCCAACAGGATTTACATTTCCCCAATAATCTTCTGTCTGCGGATGAACCTGAGGATCACCATAAATCTCAGAAGTTGACGCGACCAATATTTTGGCATTTTTATCTTTAGCTAATCCCAAAAGATGATGTGTCCCCAATGAACCTACTTTTAAGGTTTGAATAGGAATTTTCAGATAGTCTATCGGGCTGGCCGGAGATGCAAAATGAAGAATATAATCCAGCTTCCCGGAGACATGAACAAAGTTTGACACATCATGCTCATAAAAATTGAATTGAGGTAACTTGAACAAATGTTCTATGTTTTTCAGATCCCCTGTAATCAGGTTGTCCATAGCCAAAACCTCATAATCCTCTGCTATAAAGCGGTCGCAAAGATGGGAGCCAAGAAATCCTGCCGCCCCTGTTATTAAAATTCGTTTCTTAGACATTTACTTCAATCCTTCCTATACTAATGTATTTAAAACCCATTTCCTGCATTTGTTTGGTAGGATAAAGGTTTCGTCCGTCAAAAATAACTTTTTGTTTTAATTTTTTAGTTATTAAATCAAAATCCGGTTGGCGAAATACCGGCCATTCAGTGATAATCAATAATACATCAGCTCCTTCAAGCGCCTCATATTCATCTTCATATAAACTAATCCGGTCTCCATAGATTTTCTTTATATTTTCCATGGCTTCCGGATCATATGCCTGAACTTTTGCACCTGCCTGAAGTAATTCGTTAATGTTATAAATAGATGGCGCCTCTCGAATATCATCTGTGTACGGCTTGAAAGCCAGACCCCAGATAGCTACCGTTTTACCTTCAAGATCACCAAAGTAATCCTTCATTTTATAAAAAAGTTTAAGCTTCTGACTTTGATTGATTTCCATTACGGCATTCAGAATCTTAAAGTCATAGTCTGCATCATTGGCTGATTTTGATAATGCCTGAACATCTTTTGGGAAGCAACTACCTCCATATCCTATTCCGGCAAATAAAAATCTTTTCCCGATTCTGGAATCAGATCCAATTCCTTTTCTTACGTCATCTACATTTGCTCCAAGTTTTTCACAAAGATTTGCAATTTCATTCATAAAGCTAATTTTAGTAGCCAGAAATGAATTGGCAGC
>DAOVVI010000268.1 GCA_030637245.1 Cyclobacteriaceae bacterium | reverse complement strand
CAGGTATGAGGGCATTCTATCATTTACGCATTTATTCATTTTATCATTAACCTATTAGTTCCATGTTAGAACCGTTAATAATTTACCAATCCGGATTTCCAATTCCTTTTTCCATTAACATTTGCAGTTCGGAAAAGTACATTGAGTAAACTCCCCTGGGTAAGGTATTGTGCTCTTTGCAGATTGACGCTGCCATACCTACAACTTCTCCCATCATTCCGGTTGTCCGTTGTACGCGCACGGTTCCCAACGCCACATGAGTCACACTAATATCACGACCTGCCATAAATAGGTTTTCTACATTACGTGAATACAGACATCTGTATGGTACCTGATAGGGTTCTATCTTCCTCATATCAGCCCTCGACCGAAAAGGTTCACCGGTAAAATCGTTAGATCGGATTGGGAAATGGAGGTCAACATCCCAGGTAGTGGTAAAAGTCCCATCAGGAAACATTTTCCCTTCAACGATATCTTGCTCTTTTAGAATTACGTCTCCCAAAAGCCTTCGGGATTCTCTTTTTCCTCCTATATAGGCAACCCATGTTAGCTTGCGGTTAGCAAACTTTTCCTTTTCAGTACTTTTGTTTTTAATAAAATCCCAATTGCCATATACTACGCGAAGTGCATAATCTCGAATAGTCTCTATTTCCCTAACCTGATCCCGGTTTGCGCCAGTTTCCCAATCCCAATCACCCTTTATAACTTTATGGGAAGTTTCTTCACTAAACTGTACTGCCCATGGGCTGGTATCAGGAAATGGGCTGATCGATTCTTCCTCAACAGAATTCCACTGTACAGAAGTGCCCATCACCAACTGGTCTGACTTCTCTGGAGCGCGAGCTTCCCCTGTCTTGGATTTTGCTTCACGGCCAACCCTGAAATCAGCATTTGCCAGGTATCCCAAATTTCCATCGCCGGTGCAATCAGCAAAAAGTGTCCCCTTGAATTTATATTCTTTTCCGGTTATGATACTTCTGCCTACAACTGCTACAATATGGCCTCCTTCTTTCTCTGCTCTTAACACATGAGTGTTTAAAAACAGGCTCAGGTTTTCTTCGGCTTGCACAATGCGCAGTTTTTTATCATCATTATAGTTACTGGCAGGTCCGGCATTATGTTCTACTTTTTCAGGATTATTTTTAATCGTTTCAAATATTTTCTTGCTGCGTACCGAGTTGGAATCCCGTTGAGCTTCCCAGAGTTTCCAGTGCCCGACCGGACCAATTTCATCTACAAGGGAACCCAGATTCACATATGGTTTTTGATAAATAAGCCCGGAAAGTCCAACCCGCACCTCCGAGCTGTTGTTGCCTCCCAATACAGGCCGATTCTGGATTAAAGCCACGCTGCAACCCAGCCGAGCGGCAGATACCGCAGCACATATACCGGCCATTCCACCTCCCACTACTACAAGATCATACTTACCGGCATCCTCGGGCTTATTAAGAAGATTGAGGTGTTTATGCCGGAAACTTGTTAATTCATCAAATTGGTTTGGAGGGCGGAATTTAAGGTCGGTTGTTAAAATAATGGCATCACACCTGCCCTCAAAGCCTGTCAGGTCGTGCAAGGAAATTTTCGTTTGGCCGGATTTGAGACGGACACTACCGCCATCCTGCCAATGCCACTCAGCTCCTTCTATCCCAAATGTGACTTCCAGTGGTTGTCCATTTATCAGCAATTGAAATTTTCCGGGGGCACCTTCCATTTTCCAGGGTGCTACCCAATCACGTGTACGCACCCAAATTCTATATTTGCCTTTGGATGGCGTTTCAATGGTGGTCTGTGCATCCGCTACCGGTACTCCAAGGCCATGAGCCAGCATATAGGCAGATCCCATTATGTCCATCGCCTGTTGGTCGATCACCCAACCACCACGATTAGAAAAGCTCTCAGCTTCGATAAAAATAATTTCTACTTGTTTACAAAAAGTTATTGAACTTATTGCACTAAAAACAGCAATAAAAATAATTTTTATAAAATTCATTATGTCATTTACATTTATGGCACATTGGCTGTGCAAGTACTAAAAAGATAAAAATACATAAATGTAGGATAATAGCCTATGTCAGGTAGTTTACAATTCAAGGTTTGTTTTGAGTTGCCAGGTACCCATGAGGAATGTTAATATTTTGAATATCCGGAATTTTCTTCTATTCTACTGATTCTTCAGCATCAGCCTTTTCTTAGACTGCCTTAAAATATTTAGATGTCCCTGTAATGATTCACACAGTAATATTTCCTAAAAGAAAGAAGCTCGCTTCTTGGAGGACTGAATTATTCAGGTAAAAGCAAAAATCAGATAATTTATTAATGTAAAATTTTTAGCAAAATATATACTTGAGTTGCATTTTACTACAATCTTAATGATTTACTTAAAGTATAAATTTCTTTTTATTTGCTAAATATTTGAAAAATAGTTATTTATACCTATCAATAACAGAAATAACAGCTTGTTAATAATCTAAATCGCTGTATTTGGGATGGCCTAAAATAAGTTCCCCGGGCATTTGTTCCAAAATACAGCAAATATAATTAGCAAAGGAGTAGCATTTCTTACATGGAGAAATGAAAGTTCTTAATTCCTAACAAGTTACGATATACTATAATAAGTATCAAATATGTAATTTCGAGGGAAAAATAGGTATTTTGAGAATACTTAAACTGAATTAGTAATATGATTTTTTATCAGAATACTAATAAACTTAGTAAACAACCTGTGGCATGAATAATTATGATTTTATGATTGAAATAATAAAAATCAGCCTAGGTTGGTCATTGGTTACCAATATATTTTTTAGTTAATCAAAGGTTATGAAAATTAATTTGAAGAGATTGATCAATTATGTAATTGCGTTTTTAATATTACTGATTGCATTTTTTCCTCTCTTAACTTCGATATCATATGCACAAGTTGGGTGCCCTGAATTCAAATTGAATATTGATGAGACCGCCAAAAAGGTTGAAGTTGTTTTGGAAAGAGGATCATCATCATATCAAATATCTGATTTTAAAATAGTTCAGAAAAATCAAGGTGTTGAAGGTCCGCTTAATTTTGAATATGGAGTTGAAAAGGAAGGATCCTCAATCATTTTTTACAATCTTAAGCCATCTGAAGAATTAGTATTGAAAGAATATGCAATTAAGTATTACAATAAGAATTGCAATGATGGGAAGGTAATTGAAATTGGTAGATTTAAAATTAAGTAGGTAGGATGTCTGTAATAAAGAGAATTGCTCTACTCACATTTTTTCTTGGTCTTAGTAGCGCTTTTATAAGTACAAGTGTAAAGGCTCAATGTCCAGATTTTATCAATTCGGTATTATTCAGTCAAGATGCATGCTTCAATGAAGATAATGGAATAATAAGTGTTAAACTTTCCGCAGGTAATCCACCTTATGATGTCAGTAATTTTGAATTAAGAATACGGATAGGATTTATCACATCACCAGTAATCCCGGGTGGTGAGCAAGTATTTAATGGAGATTCAATAGTTTATACTGGTTTACAACCAAATTCAGATTTTGGCATACCGGGTCTTGAATATGTGGTTTGGTTTTCCGATGCGTCTTGTGCAGGGGGAGCAACATGGGAAATTGGACCTTTTACTATCAACGAATCCACAGAAATTAACTCCAATCCAACTGTTACTCCATCTTGTAGTGGAAATGATGGTGAAATATTATTGAGTACTAGCGGAGGAACTCCAGGGTACTCATATGCCTGGACTGGCCCTGTTGCTATAGGAGATACAAATAATCCGACAAATCTTGTTCCTGGAAGTTATAGCGTAACCATAACTGATGCAATCGGATGTACTAAGGATACAACTATAGTTATTGATCCATCGCCAATAGGAGGCGCCTTATCTCCTGCAAGTACTTCTCATTGCGGACCAACTAATTCAGGAACCCTAACCTTGAGTGGACATGTGGGAAATATAGTAAGATGGGAGACATCAACAGATGGATTTGCAACGAAATCAGATATTGCTAATACGCTAGATACTTATTCTTATACAAATTTATCCGTAGCGACTCATTCTTTCAGGGCAGTAATTGATAATGTAACTTGTCCGGAAGTTTTTTCTACGGTTGCCACCGTTACCGTAAATCCATTGCCATTGGATGCTACAAATCCAGTAGATAACTCCTATTGTTTTGGAGATGCTCCAACGGCGATCTCAGTGGATGATCCCGGAGCAGGATTCAGAGTGGATTGGTATGACGCCAATACAGTAGGCAATTTAGTTGGCACAGGAGCGAGTTTCACACCGGCATCATCGGGATTAT
>DAOVVI010000499.1 GCA_030637245.1 Cyclobacteriaceae bacterium | reverse complement strand
TGCCCTGCGGGTACTTCGAGGAACTTGGAAACACAGCGGAGGAAAAAATGGAAGGGAGCAGGAAATTCACAGAAGGAACTTTTTTAGATGGGATTGGGCCTGGCGGTGGATTTTTTACGCTGGCAAACCATACACTTTTTGAAGGACCTGAGCAGCAGGCTAATTATTTCAATGAACTTCAGAAAATATCCATTGAAAAAACCAGGCTAAAAATTCCATTATTGCAGACTGAAGAAGGGACGCATGGATTAATGTGCTCGGGAGGCACGATTTTCCCGGAAGGGCTTGCTTTGGGAAGTACATGGAATCTCGGGTTATTTAAAGATGTGTATGAAGCTGCAGCAAAAGAAGCCCGTGCTGTGGGGATTCATCAATTATTTACCCTGGTAATCGAACCGAACCGCGACCCACGGTTAGGAAGAAACCAGGAGGGATATAGCGAAGACCCATTTTTGTGTGCTCAAATAGCCAAAACCATTGTCGGGGCCGTACAAGGGTATGATATTTCCAGGAATGACAAGGTAGTCGCAGGATTGTGCCATTATCCTGGCCAGAGTCAACCAGTGAGTGGTCTGGAACGAGGGGCAATGGAAATTTCCGAACGAACATTGCGTGAAGTTTTTCTCCCTCCCTGGGAAGCGGGCGTAAAAGAAGCCGGGGCATTGGGAGTGATGGCCACGTATCCTACCATTGACGGAGTTCCAATTCATAGCTCAAGTGAAGTGCTTACTGAAATGCTTCGAGGTGAGCTGGAATTTGAGGGCCTGGTGTTGAGCGAAGGCAATGGCGTGAACACCTTAGTCTATACGGGTTTGGCGGAAACAGAAAAAGAAGCCGCAGCGCTTGCCGCTAATGCAGGGATGGACGTCAGTATTTCATTTGATCAGGGCTATTTTCATGAAATGATTGAAAATGTAGAGGAGGGAAAAGTATCTATGGAAACCATCGACCGGTCAGTGAGAAGGGTATTGGAAATAAAATTCAAGTTGGGATTATTTGAAAATCCATTTGCAGATCCGGAAAGAGCAATGGCAGTTTCTCATACTTCTGAACACCAGGAACTTGCGTTGCAATCGGCCCGTGAAGGAATTGTGCTTTTGAAAAACGAAAATAGCTTATTGCCATTGAGTAAAAACATAAAATCAATTGCGGTCATTGGACCTAATGCTGACGATGAAAAAAACCAGCTTGGAGATTATACATCATTAGTTGTGATCCAGGATATTATTACTGTATTTGATGGGATTAAAAATAAATTATCTACATCTACAAAAATCAACTATGTAAAAGGCTGCAATGTGATTGGTGATGGTTTGGATGAAATTAATGCAGCTGTAAAAGCCGCCAAAAGATCAGAAGTGGCTATAGTAGTTCTGGGTGAGAATGAATGGCAAAAAGCAAATAAACAGGGAACAGATGGAGAAGGTTATGATGTGGCCACTCTTGAGTTGACCGGAAAACAAAAAGAGCTGGTGCAGAAAGTCTATGCGACCGGAACGCCAACAATCGTTGTGCTGATCAATGGCCGTCCGCTGGCGACTCCATGGATTTCCGCAAATGTTCCAGCTATATTGGAAGCATGGATTCCCGGGGAGAAAGGTGGCGATGCTATTGCCGATGTGTTGTTTGGCGACTATAATCCAAGTGGTAAACTGACTGTTACAGTTCCAAGGCATGTCGGACAATTACCAGTTTACTATAATTATAAACCTTCTAAAAAATACTGGCTGGAAGAGGGTTGGGGAAATTCCTATGCAGATATTGATTACAAACCACTTTATGAATTTGGCTTTGGCTTGAGTTATTCCAAATTTGAATACAGCAACATCCAAATTACACCGGAGTCAACCGGGTCTCATGGGAAATTTACCGTTTTGGCTGATGTGAAAAACGTAAGCAACAAGGCAGGAAGTGAAGTGGTACAACTTTATATCCGGGATAAGATCAGCACGGTGGTCAGGCCTGTAAAAGAATTAAAAGGTTTTGAAAAAATCCACCTTGAACCCGGCAAATCTAAAACAGTAAGTTTTGAGCTGGGATTTAAGGAATTGAAAATGCTGGATAGAGATTTGAATTGGGTAGTGGAACCCGGGGAATTTCAAGTGATGATTGGCAGCTCCTCAGAAGATATTAAATTAGAGAGTATCATTACTATAAAATACTGAAGTTTCGCATATAATCATATTTATGATATGTCATTAAATATCAGTGTTTTATAACATATATAAACTTTGTGTACCTCTGTGTCTTCTTTGAGGCTCTTTGTGAAATAGCTATTACACAGAGTTTCACGGAGAAGCACAAAGTTTCACTAAGAAAAAAATACTCAAATATGGAATCGTTATTTTGTTGTTTATCAGTTATTTACAATTTTTTAATGATTCCTTAAATGTTGATTATTAGTGGATTTAGTGGAAGTGCGAAACTTCAGTTAATCACAAATTGTCACTACACATAATTTAAGAAATTAAAATCATACTTTTCCTTAAATGCATTGATGACGTCTATCTTTTCATCTTTAGATTTAAGATTTTCCATGATTTTACAAATGCTAAACAAGCT
>DAOVVI010000277.1 GCA_030637245.1 Cyclobacteriaceae bacterium | reverse complement strand
TAAAAAAACCCAAGGAAATCAATAAAATATCAACAATCCTTTTCATTTGTATATTTTGTAGAAACGTTTCCATTTGTAGTTAATAATCATGCTCTTGTGCTTTTCACTAATTATCCCAGGCATGGTCTGTTTCATTTGACTCTGGCTAAGGAGTTTGTATTGAAATCATTCTCAGTCAGACCGTTTCCGAATTGGTAGTCTGAAAAATTCAATTTGGTACTCTTATTGTTTTGATGATTTACCATATTCATCTTTTCTGCCCTCCAATACTTACCTTGATAATTGTTAAAACCATTGACCGTTAATGTCTTTAGTAAGGAATTTTTTCGATCATAAAAATCTATTTTCCAGGTCCTGTATTCATTTTTGTCAATCCAGGTCACCTGTCGCGTATATCCTGAATTCGCTTGATCGACCGGGTAGCGTTCTACTATATAGCAGTCCATATTCTCATAAATTTCATCCCGAATCCATTTGTAGGTATATTTTTCCACTTCCTGACTGGCAAAGTCTTCATAAGCGAATTCACTACCCATGAATGCCCCTGATTTATTTTGCGCGCTGATTCTTTTAACTCTTTTCAGCGCAGGCAGATATAGCCACTGATCATCATCACCGACCTTGTGTGTGTAATTGAGAAATGCGGTACCTTTTACGTCCCTGGGATTATCGAAAATGACCAGTGATTTATCTCCATCACCAACAACTTCTAATGTTTTAACTCTGATCTGGCGAATGCTTTCCTTTCCATTTTTGTTCCTCAGGACCATAACCATATTCGTGACGTGATCTCCGAATCCTACATCTCGTAAATCGACTTCCCTGGCAATTTCTAAGCCTTTATTTTCAGCATTTTGTCCATTTAAAAAAGTTGGAATAAATACAAATAGTATAATCAAAAACATACCGGTGTTTTTTAGGTAATGACGAGTTGGAATGAGCTTTACATTTTTCATGGCTTTTGTATTTTTATCAATTGATATTATTTCAGATTTGTGATCAAATTTCAAGAGTAACACGGGTAGCAGTAATATATCAAGGCCAAAGGCCAGGAAAATTGTTAACGCTGACAACAGCCCCATATCAGAATTCATCCGATAACCGGAGAATGTGAGAATTATAAATCCAGTCATCAAAGCCACCGTAGTAACCCACATGGCTGTACCTACTGTATTGAATGAATACCGAACTGCATTGACGGGATCCATCTTATGTTCCCTTCTTGCCCGGAGATATTTGCTCATAAAGTGTACAGTATCATCTACAACAATCCCCAGAGTCATGGCAACAACGATGGATAATCCCAGGCCCACCTGACCGACGAACAAGCCCCATGCGCCGAACGCCATCAGGGGAGGTAAAAGGTTGGGGACTAAGCTCAATAAACCGTGTTTGAAACTTCTTAAGGCGAACATCAGAAGAACAGAAATTAAAACTAATGCTCCAAATGAGGCTCCCATCATGCTATTTATATTTCTTTTGGATATATGTGCCCAAATAATTGAAAGACCTGATCCATAGGTGAACATATTTTCCGGGGCATTTTCCTTAAGCCAGATACGGGCTTTTTTATCCAACTCCCGCAATTCTCGTGCATCTGTGTTTTTCAAACTCACTAACATCCTGGTAGATGATTTATCAACGTTGATTTGATCATCCAGATCAAGTCCGTATGGGAGAGACATCTCATACAAAAGCAGGTATTGAGCTGTCAAATCTCTTTGGTCAGGGATTACATAATAGGTGTGGTCATCTCCATGCATACTTTTGTGAAGCCTTTTAATTGTATTTGGAAGTGCGCTTACATGAACTACTTTTGACTGCTGACCATACCAATGGCTAAATGAATCGACCATAGCCAAATAGTCCGGCCGGTTAATACCTCCAGGTTCACCCGACTCGAGTGAATATTCTATTACATCTCCACCACTTAGATTTTCTTCAGTGAAATCATTAGCTTTTCGAATTTCCATTCCGGGGCTGAAATACTTTATAAAATCATCGTTGAATTCGATTTGCGCTATACCAATTGACAGGATAGTTATTGAAATGAGTGTTCCCCTAAATATTGGCTTTCCCGATTGTATCACCCATTCGGATAATCTATCGAAAACAGATTTTGATGAATTATATCCTCTTGTGATGCGAATCGGAAGTACCGCAAGAAATGCTGGCAAGAAGGTGACCGAGAAAACAAAAGCTGACAGTACACCCATGCAAACTATATTTCCAAGATCCCTGAAAGGAGGAGCATCTGAAAAGTTCATCGTGAGAAATCCGATGGCAGTAGTTATACTGGTGAGAAATACAGGTTGAAAATTGATCCTTAAGGACTCGACAATGGCTTCTTTTTTTGATTTCCCCTGACGTAAATGCTGAAATAAAGTAGCCAGGATATGAACGCTATCTGCCACAGCTAAAGTGAGAATTATGAGTGGGGCATTTACTGATGCTGAAGTTATTTCAATCCCTGTCCAACCTGCAAATCCTAAACCGACAACCATTGAAATCAGGATGACAACAAAGGAGCTTAGTGTACCAACAAATGAGCGAAGTGCCAGCCCTACAATAAATATGAGTATAACAAACATCAATGGAACCAGACTCGACATATCCCGTTGACTTACTTCGCCGAAAGCATTATCAATAATGACAGATCCGGTAAGATGTATCTTGATTTGAGGATACTTTTCACTTATTTCCTGCACCAACTTGCGAGATGCAAAAGCCACTTCAGTTACTTCGGCAATGGATTCGCCGGGCAAAATGATATTTACGCTAACTCCTGTTACATGTCCTGTTGGTGATATCAGACTATTGACAAGCTCCGGTTCTTTCAGGGCTATGTTCCTAACAATTTCAATATCATAGTCAGAAAAGTTTTGCGCATTTTGTATCAGGTCTTCGATTATGATGTCATCTCCATTTGCCTCAATATGTTGAAAATTTGTGATTGAATTTACCCTGCTGGAGAAGGGAATTTGCCAGGATTCTTTAGTGAGGTTCTCTACTGCTTCCAATGTTTCCCTGGTAAAAACATCACCATCCCGGGGAGCGATTACGAATAGAACATTAGTGATTTTGTTATACGTGTTTTCAAGAGTTTCAAGGGCTTGAAGTTGTGGATTCTTATCGCTGAAAAAAACGCGCGTATCATTATTGAACGTAATGAAACGTATTCCATATGCAGCAATACAAACAAATAAAATTGTAAAACATATGATTCCCCACCTGAACTTGATTACCCACTTCCCAAAACTGGATTCAAATTGACTGATAATTGTTTCTTTCTTTTTCATCCTGAATCTCGATTTTTTTTATCGTAGACGAAAGAAGGCTTTAGAAAGACGCAAATTCTTTAGATCATAAAATCCAGTATGTATTTTTGTCAGCTCACAAAATCTAAATCGGATTTAATAGATAACCGGATTGGCTTTGAAAAGATGACCGCAGAATAAAAGTTGGCCCCCGAATTAGGAACAGCTAACTAACGATAGGAAGAATATTTTGCTTAGAGAAAACTGACAGTAAGAAAATATATCATGTATTTGTAAGAAGACTGGAAAAAAATAAAGAAGGGAATTGTTAATTCCCTTCTTTATTTTCATTAATCAACTTTTCAATATTTTATGCATTAAAATTAGTCCACAGCTAGATGGCTTTTTAGAAACTAATACCATTTTTAGAACCACGAAATATTAAACAATAATTCCAAACTTTGATTTTGAATTATCGAGCCAGGGATTTCAAACCATAAACTTTAGTGTGAGCCGCCCATGCAGGACACCATTTGCGGTGCCATTTCATGAGTTTCTCAAACGCAGAATTTGGTTTTTTGTTAGCGATAGGACAGATCTCGCAGGCATGGCAAAAATCAGCCAGGACGAAGGTTACAGGACTAAATTCCTGATCTCTTTTTTGTGTATTTTTAGTGTGTCTCATTTTATTGTTTCTTTTATTCAACCTGTTGACGAAACGATTGAAAAAAAGGACGCAAAAAAAATCATATACCATATTGCAAAAACAGGACGCGTTGATCACCCCCTCTCCAGTTTTTGAATCAAAACGTACCGATTTTGACTGACCACCCCACACCGGTATTTATATATTTTTAATTAGGGTTTGCTGTTTTTCATGAGCACTGATTTATCAACTAAACATATAGTTGATAAATAATTTCTCTGACATTGGTTGATATCTGAGAAG
>DAOVVI010000371.1 GCA_030637245.1 Cyclobacteriaceae bacterium | reverse complement strand
GGCATCAACTCATAGAAAGAAAATGAAAATCTCCTGCCTCGCCGGCAGGCGGGCATCCATAATAACTCATTTTATAAAAGAAGGGCTGTTTTCTTAGAAATACTAAATAAAAAGGAATATTTATATCAAGGTCGTTTTATTAACTGGATATATAAAACAAAGAATATGAAAAAGATTAATATATTATTATCACTCCTCATTGTGTTTTCAATGACTTCTTTTGCTAAAAAAGGAGGAGATAATACATTATCGAAAAAGGAGAAAAAAGAAGGTTGGGAGTTGCTTTTTGATGGAAAATCTACCGAAAACTGGCGGGGATATGGGAAACATGACTTCCCAAAAGGATGGATAATTGAAGACGGTACCATGAAATGTAAGGGCTCAGGAAGAGGTGAGGCAGGAGCAAAAGATGGTGGAGATATTATTACGAAGAAGCAATATCAAAATTTTGAATTTGCTTTAGAATGGAAAATCTCTGAAGGCGGGAACAGTGGAATTTTCTATCTAGCCCAAGAAAAACCTGATCAAAAAATATACATGTCCTCCCCGGAAATGCAAGTACTGGATAATGAAAAACATCCTGATGCTAAATTGGGTAGAGATGGCAACCGTCAGGCAGGATCGCTGTATGATCTTATCCCAGCAGTTCCTCAAAATGCCAAACCAGTTGGTGAATGGAATAAAGTGGTAATTACAGTCTATAAAGGAACTGTAATACATAATCAAAATGGTAAAAATGTACTTGAATACCATCTTTGGACCGATGAATGGACCAATATGGTTAAGGACAGTAAATTTAAAGATTGGCCTGATTTTGTAGATCCCGCATCAAAAGGATACATTGGTCTTCAGGATCATGGAGATGATGTTTGGTACAAGAACTTAAAGATCAAAGAATTATAGATTTTTTACAAAGAGTGGCCAACAAGTCACTCTTTTTTTTATATCTAATAAAAACCTAAACCCAATTTTTTATGAATCAAAACGTAAATCCTAACCGGCTATTTGTGGCAAGTTGTGTCGCATTGATTGTAACAGCACTAACATTTGCAACCAGGGGAGGTATGATGGAACCCTGGATGCAGGAATTTGATCTTACCGCCGGACAAGTAGGCTGGATTGCCGGCACAGCATTCTGGGGGTTCACAGTTGCAATGGTCATCGGAGGACCACTTGTCGATGTAATTGGAATGAACCGGATCATTGCAATTGCAGTTGCAGGACATATTATTGGAATCCTATTAACAATTTTTGCTACCGGATTCTGGTCATTGTACATTTCCACCTTGATCATTGGCATTTCAAACGGTAGCGTGGAGGCTGCCTGTAATCCACTGATCGCAACAATGTACCCTAATGACAAAACAAAGAAATTAAATCAATTCCATGTATGGTTTCCAGGGGGTATTGTGATCGGAGGCCTCGCAGTTTATCTACTTTCTGAAATTGGATTTGGATGGCGGGTTCATATGGGAATTATGCTTATTCCAACTGTCATTTATGGATTCATGTTCTTAGGGCAGAAATTCCCAAAAACAGAACGTGTTCAAGCCGGTGTTTCCGCAAAAGCTATGTATAAAGCTGTTGTTTCTCCATTATTCCTTTTTATGGCGTTTTGTATGATTCTTACTGCCGGGACAGAACTTGGAACTAATCAATGGATTACCGCACTGCTTGAAAATGTAGGCGTTCCTGCTATTCTTCTGTTAGTATGGGTGAGTGGAATCATGGCACTTGGAAGATCATTTGCCGGACCAATTGTGCATAAATTATCCGCAAGCGGAGTACTTCTGATTTCTGCAATCCTCACCGGACTTGGATTAGTGTTATTAAGTTACTCTGGGGGTGCAATGGCATTTGCCTCTGCTGCTGTATTTGCTTTAGGTATCACTTATTTTTGGCCAACTATGCTTGGATTTGTATCGGAAAATGTACCAAAAAGTGGCGCTTTGGGATTGGCTATCATGGGAGGAATTGGATTCCTTTCTGCATCAATTGTAACTCCTTTGCTTGGTATTGTTTATGACTATGAAACAGTTCAAGCTATTCCTGAAGGATATACAGTTGAAATTTTAACAGCCGCTACCGAAGGCACCAAAGAAGCTGCCATGTGGGCTGAAGCCAAATTAACAGGAGGTACTACTTCATTGAGATATGTTGCATTATTGCCTCTCATTCTCGTTTTCATGTTTGGGTATCTGTACGCCACTCGTAAAAACAGAAAGATAGAAACTTTGGACAATACATCTGAATAGAAGAATATCTAAATAGAATTTTGGAAATGCCGGACTACCGGCATTTCTTTTTACTATCTTTCTAAATAATTTCATTTCTTAAAATTAATGGCTTTGAGACCAAATGTTTATTTATTACTTTTTGTCACAATATTTTTTCTTTCCTGTACTAAAAAAGAGAGAAAATCAAATAATACAATAACAGCTAAACACAAAATGGTAAATCGAGATAATTTCAAAACAACTATAGACGGTAAAAGTGTTGACCTATATAATCTAAAAAACTCTAGTGGAGTGGTAGTTCAAATCACAAATTATGGTGGAAAAATTGTCTCAATCATTGTCCCTGATCGCAATGGGAATTTTGATGATATCGTAACTGGCTATGAAAATATTGAAGGATATATAAATGGAGATAACTCATTTGGAGCCACTATCGGAAGATATGGAAATCGAATTGCCAATGGAAAATTTGAATTGGAAGGGACAGAATATGCTTTGGCTCAAAACAATGGTAAAAATCATCTTCATGGAGGATTAAAGAATTTCAGTAATACCGTATGGGAAGTAATTGATGAAGAATCAAATCAACAAAAATTAGCTCTCCATTACCTCAGTAAAGATGGTGAAGAGGGATATCCCGGGAACCTGGACGTTAGGGTTGTCTTTACCCTTTCAGAAAAAAATGAATTGATCATCGACTATTATGCTACAACTGATAAATCAACCGTTGTGAACCTTACAAACCATTCTTACTTTAATCTTGCCGGAGGAAACTTTAATCCCATTTATAACCATGAATTGCAAATTTCAGCAAAACAATTTGTCCCTGGTTCTGAAGACCTAATCCCTCTTGGTGAATTATGGGACGTTGCAAATACACCAATGGATTTTAATGAATTTACTCCAATTGGAGAGCGGATAAATGAGGACTATGAACAACTGAAGAATGGAGGAGGATACGATCATAACTATGTGTTGGATAATGAAGATGGAGAATTAATAAAATATGCGGAGGTTTTTGAACCAAAAACGGGCAGATTGATGGAATGCTGGACAACCGAACCGGGGATTCAGTTTTACACTGCAAGTCATTTTAATGGGAGTCAGGTTGGAAAAAATGGCATTAAATACAATAGACATTCCGCATTTTGTCTGGAAACCCAGCATTATCCAGATTCTCCAAATCAACCACAATTTCCATCAACAGTATTGACGCCTGACGAAATTTAT
>DAOVVI010000509.1 GCA_030637245.1 Cyclobacteriaceae bacterium | reverse complement strand
GAATAGTAATTTAATTAATTCATAGGCATGATTCCCATCCAGAAAGCGTGCCCAAAAGTTGATTTTCCATGCCAGGCTCCATCCCGTTCCATCATCCCCACGAAAAAGTAAAGATTGCCTGGCCGCCTCCATCATTTCTGGATTTTCTTCCCAATTGATGTCCTTTCCCGGGTGCATGCCCCAAAGATGCGAAACGTGCCTGTGCTTGTTTTCAGGATTATCTTTATCTTCCATCCACTCTTGCAATTGACCGTACTGACCGATTTGGTTCGGAGCAATTTCAGGTATTAATTTTTTAAGCTTAGAAGCAAATTCAATGTCTGTTTCCAGGATATTACTTGCTTCTACGCAAGCTTTTAAAAGTGACCTGATAATCTGATGATCCATTGTTGGACCGGCAACCAGGCCTCCATTTTCGGGTGAATTAGATGGTGTACTTATCAGCCATCCGGTGTTTGGATCTTCAATTAGAAATTCAGCATAAAACCTGGCAGCTTCCTTGATGATGGGATAAGCACGATTTTTAAGAAATTCCCGGTCCTGGGTAAATAAGTAATGTTCCCAAAGATGCGTAGAAAGCCATCCACTGCCCCCCATCCATATCCCATGGTTTGAATGATTAATCGGTGCAGTCCCTCTCCATAGATCGGTGTTGTGATGCAAGACCCACCCATCCACATCATAATGTGCTTTGGCGGTAAGTTTACCTGTTTCGGCACACTCTTCTATTAATTTAAATAATGGATCATGACATTCAGAAAGGTTTGTTACCTCTGCCGGCCAATAGTTCATTTCCGTATTGATATTAACTGTGTATTTACTATCCCATGAAGGTTTGAGTTCTTTGTTCCAGATGCCCTGAAGATTGGCTGGGTTTGTACCGGGTCGGCTGGAAGAAATCAATAAATATCGTCCATATTGCACATAGAGGGATACTAACTGTGGATCAGGTGACTCCTGAAACCGGCGGATTCGCTCATCAACAGGCAACGTGTCTTTGGCATTTGTACCCAGATCCAGGTCAAACCGATTAAACAACAACCGGTAATCGGCTATATGTCTCTCCCTGATGTTTTTGTATGACTGACCTTCAATTTTTGACAAATATTCATCTACACGATTCGATGGGTAAGCGGAGACTTCCTTATAGCTCAAATAATTCGTGGATGCTGATAAGAATATCGTAGCCTCGCCGGCATTTGATACAACCACTTCATTATCTTCAATATTTACATTGCCATCCGTGTTAACAGAAATTTTACTCACGCCTTTCATCACGCCATCTTTTACTGCTACTTCCAAAATCAATAATCCATTTTCATAAGAAATGACTTTATTCTCATGATCTGCATCCATGCCTAACTCGAAATTCAAACTTTTGGATCGATCTGCCTCAAGACGAATAACAATCAATTGATCGGGATGTGAGGCAAATACTTCTCTGGAAAATGTGGTATTTTTTACCCGGTATGTGGTTCTGCAAATAGCTTCTTTGAGATCAAGTTCCCGGTAATAATTGGTGTATTGATCATGGCCGGGGAATTTAATATACACATCACCGAATGGCTGATATGCTTTTTGCCGAAGCGGATCACTCATGAACTTATCCATAGCCAATGTCTCAGCTTCCTTTTGCTTGCCTTCAAATAAAAGTGTTCTTATTTCATCAAGGTATTCTGAAGCTCCCTCATGGGCATAATTATGCGGCTGACCGGTCCATAAGGTTTCTTCATTAAACTGAATGTGCTCCTGTTCTACACCACCATAGACCATCGCCCCTAATCGTCCATTTCCTACAGGCAAGGCTTCAGTCCATTCAACTGCAGGTTGATTATACCACAACCTTAAATCGTGTGATTCTTTTTGAGGTGTGCATGAAACTATTAGAATGACAAGTAAGAAAAATAAATATTTCATAGTGAAAAAAATTAAAATCTAAACAGGTTAAAGAACTGAAATATTAAAATCAATGAATCTTGTTTTAAGAATGCTTCTTTTGCTTCCAGGCTATCTACTCTGATTTCCTTCCTTTTCTCATCTCTTTAAGCCATTAAAAAAGAAATAAATAATAAAGATGAAAAAAATGAATGGTTTTCATTTTGCAATAATTTTTGTGGTTTGATAATTAAAAGATTTATTGCTCAATATCCGAATATTAATTTGTAAAATACAATATGGAAACATGAAATGCTGACATGCCTGTGAAAAATAATTCATAAAATCACATCATCTGTTCTTACTTTTTCAAAGTCTCTTTTAACTTTAAGGCAAAATTTTTTGTGCATTAGTAATTGATTTTTTTCAATTTAAGTAAAGCACATTCAATTAATTTTAACATCTGCTAATAAAATGCCCATTTCTCAAAAAAAAGAAGAAAACATTAAATCATTAAAAGTCAAATGGTTATCCATCGTTTTGCTATTTTTCTTCATATATGCTTTGTTGAGATACATTGTTTTTAAAGGTGTTGATCCGGTTCATTTTCCTTTATAT
>DAOVVI010000526.1 GCA_030637245.1 Cyclobacteriaceae bacterium | reverse complement strand
GATGGTACTCATGAAGAAAAACCTGATTATGTATATCTTATTGGTTCGGATAAATTATCAAAGAAATTGCATGATGTGAGTGAAAAAGTCAACTCAACTTATATAAAATTGGAGTTGGACTATACTTTCAATGATGACAGTGACCCAAACAGGTATTACTATCGCTCGGATCATTACAACTTTGCTAAAAATAATATTCCAATCATATTTTATTTCAACGGTACACACGCAGATTATCACAGGCCTACTGACACCATTGATAAAATAGAATTTGAATTGTTGGAAAAGAGGGCAAAGCTTGTCTTTCATACCGCATGGGAAATAGCCAACCGGGAGGATCGGATTGTTGTAGATGTGATGCCTGAGGAAATGGAGTTATATAATTCCAAATAATGGGAAAAATTGGCAACAGGAAAATATTGAATGATTTTGAAAGACTTTATTTCGAAAACTACTCCAAATTATGCCAAAGTATTTATCGTTTTGTCAGCGACGAAGAAATCACCAAAGACATTGTGCAGGAAGTTTTTTTGAAATATTGGCAAAAAATCCCTGCCTCGCCGGCAGGCAGGCATGAATTACGAATTAACGAATCTCCCAAAGCCTATCTGAAAAGAGCCTGCATAAACCAGGCATTAAATTACCTGAAAGAAAAGGAACGGCGCGAAAACAGGGAAAATATTTTTTCTAAAGAAATAAGCATTTCAGGTAGTAATTCGGATAGGCCGGACATGAAATATTCTGCGGACGAAACCTCAAAAAATATACAAAAAGCCATAGACCTCCTTCCACCTGCCTGCAGGAATGCATTCCTCCTCAGCCGTCATGAGCAAAAGAGTTATAAAGAAATAGCAAGTCTTCTACATATCTCTGTGAATACAGTGGAGAAACATATTGGGAAAGCACTGAAGATTTTAAGAAGAATTCTTCATTAAAATTTTCTTATGGATTTATTGGAATCGGGATAAATCATTTTTATTAAAAATTTGCATCCATCAAACTTCCTCAAACTCCTTTGGATATTGGACTATGCCAGAAATGCCTTTAAATCCATCAGGCACCAACTCCAGGCCCATGAAAACTTCATCTGGCACATCGAATGGCGCTTTTATCCCAAATTTGCTTGCTACAACAAATCCAAATTTTGGGTAATAATATTCATGCCCCAATACAATAACCGACTTGAATCCCAGTTCCCGGGCAGTTTCCAATCCTTTAAAAATCAATTGACTGCCAATACCTTTCTTTTGATATTCAGGCAGTACAGACATTGGCGCTAATGCAAGAGATCGATGTTTATTTTGGCCGTTTTTGATCCATATTGGAAAGAACAAAATATGACCAATGATTTCACCATTCAATTCAGTTATCAGTGATAATTCTTTAATAAAAGCAGAATTTTCCCTTAGTTTCTCAATTAATATCCCTTCGTTTGGCTGCCCAAAAGCCAAATCGTTTACTTTTTTTATTCCGGGATAATCACCGGGTTTTTCAGATCTGATTGTTGTTTGCATTACAAATTCTGGTTATACTTAAATTTCAGATCATTAATTTACACCATTTATCCCTATTAGATTTCTTTTTGATTTTTTTTCATCAATGAATGGCGGTAATCCCGTTTGGTGTTGTCTTAGTATTGAAAGTTAAATAGTATGACAGAACAAACTACAAAATACTGGGAGCTGTACATCAAACAAAAAGATGACACAATAAGCACGGACGAGCGAGCGGAATTAGAAACATGGATCCTTAACAATCATGATTCTTTTCATGAATTTGAAAAAATATATCGAAAGTCGGCAGTCGATGAACATTCTCCTTCTTTTGATCCAAATGATCAATGGAAGGAATTGCAAACTATGATCAAAATAGATGCAGATAGCCTGGCAGCAAAAACAATCCGACTTTTTCCATGGATTGCAAGAGTAGCTGCTGCCGTTATATTAGTTCTGGGATTTACCTACCTTTTCTATCAATATCAAGACTTTTCGTCCAATGATCTGAATCTTCAAACTATGGTTCAAACGAATGATTCCGATCAAAAAATTATACAACTTCCGGATGGAACTACAGTGTGGTTGAATCGAAATTCTGAATTGCTTTATCCAGAAATATTTGATGGAGAAACACGGATCTTATACCTAAAAGGCGAAGCCTTTTTTGAAGTAACCCCTGATAAAAATAAACCCTTTATGGTTCACTCCGGCATCTCAAAGACAACAGTTTTAGGCACATCCTTCAATTTACGGGCATATAGCGGGGAGGATGAGGTTAGGTTGACAGTCGCTACCGGAAAAGTGGCATTCACCTTGGCTGATGACAAAGAAGGGGTGATT
>DAOVVI010000255.1 GCA_030637245.1 Cyclobacteriaceae bacterium | reverse complement strand
GATACCATCCACCGCATCTTTCGGTGAGACTCGCGTGTGTTGGTAAGTTTGATGCTTTTCGGATACGTACTTTTGGATTTTATTAAATGTAAAAAGCAATTTCAACATGTGCTGATGTGTAATCCATTCAGATAACCAAAAACCACTTATTTTTTTCTTTTCGAAGATCAGCTTACCGGGATTTGCAGATGCCGGCTTTTCAGAAAGACCACCATACACCATCACCTCACCTCCAATGGGTAACGCCTCCAAAAGACTAAAGGTCATTTGCCCGGCAATGGCGTCGAATGCCAATGTTACTTGTAATTCTGAAAAGACAGATGATAATTCATTTACAAAGTTATCTGAAGAACTGTTGACAATATATTTTGCTCCCTGGTTTTTGAGAAGTTTTAACTGTTCTTCACGCCGAACAATATGTACAAGTGGTATTTTCCTATCGATGCATAAACTGTTCATCATTTGTCCAAGTGCGCTGGCAGATGCGGTATTTGCAATCGCTTTATGACCGCCCTTTTTGGCAATATCCAACATCGCGATTACAGACAACGGATTTACCATTAACATTGATCCCTGCTCCAGATCGAATCCTTTCTTGAGTGGTATGACCAAATTGCTTTTGGTTACCATAAATTCTGCCCAGGTTCCATTGCCTTCCATAGGGGCAAAACAAGCTACCGATTTGCCTAATAATCGCTTGGACATAAAATCATCTCCAGTTGCTACAACTATCCCACTGGCTTCAAATCCCGGAATAACCGGTAATAGTTTTTTGGTAGAATACAAACCTCTGATAAAGCTATAGTCTGATGGATTGATTGGTGAACTGTCAATTTTAATAAGTACCTCACCTTTTTCCGGCGATGGCATGTCTGCTTCCTGAATTTGCGGATTTCCGTTAAATTCTGTCAACAACAATGCGTTCATTTTCTTGGGGAATTCAAAGGAAGGCATAGATTTCATATGAAAAACATCATTAAATTTTGTGAATTATTTCTATGGTAAATTAAGCGCTTTTATACCAAATTGAAAGTATTTGTGTATTAACAATAATTAATTGGTTCTAAATGAAACACGTATTCCTGCAGCCACTGCCCGAAAATCCAATGATTGAAATTACACAGAAAGCCAATTCCCAATAGCCCCCAATAGGTTTGGTTCAACAAATGGAAAAATTTAGTGGGGTCCCCCGGACCCACGTAAATTTGATTCCATATTATTGTGTGTTGTTATTCTCTTAGTTCAAACATTATATCTACAATTTCTACTGAAGGTGGTTCAATTGCTTTATAAGCTTTAGGAATAGTTGCTGCCAGTTCCGATTCCTTAAATTCGTTTAATGATTCGGCTGAATCCCAGATATAAACTCCGCCATATTCTCCTCGCCCGCCTAGTTTCACATAGTATTTCTGAATGATGCCAGGAATTGCTTTAAATTCGGGTTCACGTTCTTTTGCAACTTTGAGCATCTCTTCTTCAGATAATTCAGTTTTTAACTTTACGATTTGCATGATTGTCCCTTTGCTTTTCTTATCCATTTTAAATATATCTTTTAGTTAAAAATTTATTGTTTCCCCAAGGCCGGCATAGAGATAGTTATCCCCAAATTCATCCAATAATATCTTAAAAGCTAAATGTCCTGTACAATGAGCAGGTGCTACTTTTTTTACCTCAAGCTCTTCTTTTAAACGAATACTTAAATCAACCAACGTTTTTCTATCATATGGGAGTAAATGATATCCACCGTAAACCATTGCAATTTGATTATGGGTATAAGACTTGGCCTTTGCCACAATTTTCTCCACAGTACTATGGGAACAACCTACAATTAAGACTTCACCATCTTGTGTTTCCAGAGAAAGTGATATTTCCTTTAATCCTACAAGTTTTGCATCACTTGATTTATGGTCGTGTATATCATCTTCCTTTGTAACAATTCCAACCTTAGGATATTGGCTAAAATACCCCATGTTTGGAGAAGAGGTAGATATCAACTTTATTCCGGGAGCGATTTCTCTATTCTCCTTTATGAACTCTATATTGGCGTTCCAGAACCGACCAGTTTGATTAAATTCATAGGATTCAAAATCTCCTCCAAAGTATTGCATTTTTTTATCCAATGAATCAGTAATTGTTGAATCCTCTCCTGAAATGTCAAATGGGATATTAGCTCCCCAAAAAAGATCGAAAGGGAAGTAAATTTTAACATCCGGATTTACCTGAAGCAGGTAATCAAATCCATTAATATGATCGAAGTGAGAATGTGAAGCAATTGCTATATCTATTTTGGTAAGATCAATGTTCATTGCCTGCACATTATTTTTAAATATGTCAGCGTTAGATCCGGCATCAAAAAGGATGGTTTTTCCTTTGTATTTCAAAATACACGAAAATCCAAAATCCTTCTGCATTTCAGATTTATCTTCTCCAAAAGCATCATATAGATTCGTAATAGTATTCTCTTCTATTTCTGTAAAGTTGGATATAACACCCTCTCCAATAGATTTCTGTTCTTTTTGAGAACAAGCCCCTATAATAAGTACCAAACTGATGGATAGAATTTTATTCATTTTGATTTTTTTCTTTTAATAACACACAACGTTTGGCTATGATGAGTGGGGATTAGAAAGCGCTAACTTTTCCATCTGCTCAAAGCCACACCGATTTATAAATTTACACTTCGTGGCGGACTTTCCAAGTGCCACTAAATTTTCGCCATTGACTAAACCCCATTCAGTCATAGGTGCTGTTATACTCAAATTCATTATCGTATGTTAGTGCGGATTCTTTCAACAAAAATCATGTCCTCTTTTATCTTGCCTCCGCCATGTATATTCCATCCATTTAAAACTATTACTATGTCATTTTTTGGTATTATGCTCACAATTTGTCCTCCATACCCATGCATATTGTATGATAAAATTTCTCCGCTGTCATGTACTACCCACCATTGATATCCATAGCCAAATCGATCGCCTAATTTAACCACAGGCTGAATCGACTTTTCAATCCAATCCTCTGATACAATTTGTTCGTTTTCCCATCTTCCTTTCTGTAGTGACAGGTATCCTATTTTGGCAAGATCATGTGGCTTGAGATATAATCCTCCTTCCGTATCGATTTCTCCTTGAGGTGTTTGCTTCCAATAATATTCAGTAATTCCCAATGGTCCAAATAATTTTTCTTCCGCCCATTTATCAATTCTTTTACCTGTGGCAATTTGCACAACTTTTCCAAGTAATACGGATACACCACTATTATATACATATTTTGTACCTGGTATCGTATCCATAGGACGGTTCAGAACATATTGGATCCAGTCATCGCTGAATTCCAGTATTGTGCAATTATTCTCAGAATTATCAGCATAAGCGGAACTTTCATCCCATTCAAGTCCACTCTGCATGGTCAGCAGGTTCCTGAGAGTTATCAATTTCTTCCTTTCATCAGATAAATCCAATTGATAATCGCTAAAAAGTGGAAGAATTGCAGTATCTAAATGACTAACCAAACCTTCGTCCATGGCAATTCCCAACAATAAAGAAGTTATGCTTTTTGTTACGGATTGCAACGAATGCAAATCACTGTAATTATAGTATGGATGCCAGTCAGGATGATCATAGTTATATTGATGTCTTGAAGTATCATAATTCCTGGAAATCGTTTCATAATCCCAATCGTAGTGATAATCAGCAATTATTTTTCCATTTCGGATCAATAAAAAATGATCAATTAGGCCATAGACACCATCTTGGATTTCCTGATGAATAGAGTCAATAACTAGTTTATTTATCCCTTCAGCTTCTGGATCTGAAGTTTCCCAAAAAAGATTAGTGTTATTCTTATCTTCTCTTGACTGAAGCGAACAGCCAAATACCCAAAAAGTAAGAAAAATTATTGCCGAAAGGTATTTATGTCTAATTGATTTCATGTTTTTAGCAGGTATTGAGTATAACGGTCAGCGCTAGATGCTGTATGGTGTTGGTGTTTTGCCCTTTAATGAGTTTTATGCTAAATGCGACACCATGGCGGGTGTTTTTGCCGTAGCAAAAACCGTGACAAACCAAATGGCATATACCGCATGTTTTGTGGCTAGTTAGTCAACTTTTACCATCAAGTGATCCGATATCCAATTTACTATACTCTCAAAATCTAGCTGACCGGATCCGATTCCTATATTGAATTGTTGATTTCATTCCATCACAATCCCAATGAAACTATTGCGTTGTTCATGCAAAGACTTAAATGTTACTGTTTTTTCTTTTTGTGATTTCATTATCTATTATTATTGATCATTTACTGAGCGGCAAAATGCATTACAATCTTCCAATATCACAAGTGGCTTTTCGAAGTAATTTCCTTCCTACCGAGGAAAAAGCTCGACGCGGGCTACATTGTCTGCAGGTGAGGTCAATTTTCAGGTAAAAGCAGCTCCAATGCAGCGCATGTTAATCG
>DAOVVI010000172.1 GCA_030637245.1 Cyclobacteriaceae bacterium | reverse complement strand
TTTTACCCGTTCAACGAATACCCCGGTTTGAAGTCTTTCGGGAGATACATAAAGAAGTTTTACTTTTCCATAAACACAATTATCAAGGATGATGTCTATTTCCCGATTTGTAAGTCCGGTAAAAATGGCATATGCTTTTATTCCTAACTTGTTTAATTGATCGACCTGATCTTTCATTAAAGCAATAAGTGGTGAAATGACCAGGCAAAGACCCTCTTTGCAAAGAGCGGGAAGTTGGTAGCATAATGATTTTCCACCACCAGTTGGAAGTAAGGCAAGTGTATCCTGTCCGGCAAGTACAGATTCTACAATCTCCTGCTGAAGGTGTCTGAATTTTTCATAACCCCAGAATTGTTTAAGTATTTTATGTGTTTGATACACTTTATGGTCCTACTGTTATTTTTATTAAAATGAGTGAATCCCCGCCTACCGGCGAAGCTGGCTACAATGGGAAAATGATATAATGCTACATTGATTTAGTACTACAATGGTTTTTACTTTTTCTGTCATATCTCTACTTTCAATTGCAACATTATCACATTGTGTCATTATGGCATTATATCATTCTGTATTCTATCATAAATCCATACTCAATAAACCTTCCTGTATTCTAAGGTAAAACCTATTTTATTAATATTTTCACTTACAATATTGCAATTAGAGCTATAAATTTGGATCATTGACAAACGTTAAGGTAATAAAATTGAAGTAATCTTTTATTTTTGTAATGGATGAAGTGGATATTACCCTTAATTTTTTCTTTGACATCCTTTAACTTATTTTCTCAGCAGATCTATATTAAAGGAATAATCTCTGATGCGGAGACGGGAGAAGGAGTGAGTTTTGCGCATATAGGAATCTGCGAAAAGAGTATAGGAACCGTTGCAAATGACAATGGCATATATGAATTCCATATTCCAGACAATGTATTGAACGATACCTTATGTGTTTCGGCAATAGGATATGAGACGTTTAAATTTCCAGTTATAAATTTGAAGGGTCTAACTAATTTTGATATTTCACTGAATCCGCAAACCAGCTATCTCGATGATATCCTCATCAAAGATGAACGGATAACAGCAAGGCGTGTAGTTAGAAAAGCCATTGCCAGAATTAATAAAAATTATCCTAAAAAACCCTTTAACCTGGAGGGCTATTATCGAGATTATCTGAACAAAAATAACGAGTATATAAGTTTCCTTGAAGGAGCTTTTACTGTTGACGATCGTGGATTCAGGCAACCGACAGACAAAACCCTAATAAAAATCAATCAACTAAGGTACAGCAAGGATTATACAAAATATCTTACAGAATATGTGACAGAGTTTCAGAAGGACTCCACCAAACTTTTAATGCATGGTGTATCGCCGGCGTTCAGAGGAAATGAATTTTCTAATTTGTATTACCACAATCCTATACGAAATCATAGTATTTCGGTACCATTTATTGGGATATTTGATACATTTTCAGAAAGGAATTATGACTTGGAAATTGATTACTATACCTATGTCGATGATAAGGAAGTATATGTGATAAATATTTCTCCCAGCAAAAAATTCAGATTCACCCATGTATCTATAAAGGGAAAATTATTTATACGTACAGATAATTTAGCCATTGTGAAATTTAATTATGCATATTTTGTAACCAAACGCCTTGAAACAAAAAAGTGGTTTGAACTTAATGTGGAGTACAGGGAATTTGAAAATAAGATGTATCTGAAATATTTTTCATTTATGAATTATTTCAAGCTATTAACAATAGAAGAAATTGCTGAAATGGCTGTTTTCAGGGAGTTTTTTGTCAATGATATTCATGTTTCAGATTACAAACCTCTTTCACCTGATGAAACGATAGATGAAACTTTGCCGCTTCACCTTCAAAACGCACCAAATGATAAGAAATTTTGGATAAATTTTAACAGAACTTTGCTGGAGCAGCCACTAATGGAATAGACTCAACACTACTGGCCAAATTGTTTTTTATTGTTAAATAGTTGTATTTAGTTATTAAACACTGCGTATATTTGCATCATAATAAACGTATTACTTTTTCATCTCGATGAAGATAATAATAGCAGGAGCAGGAGAGGTTGGATTTCATTTAGCGAAGCTTTTAACCTATGAAAAGCAAGAGATTGTAATTATCGATCTCGATCAGGAAAGGTTAAATTACGTTGGTGCCCACTTAGACGTTCATACCGTAAAAGGAAGTTCGACATCATATAAATTTCTGGAAGCAGCAAACGTAAGCAAATCAGATTTGCTGATTTCGGTAACTTCATCTGAAGAAACAAATCTGGCGACGTGTATTATTGCTAAAAAGTTGGGTGTCAAAAAAACCATTGCCAGGATTGATAACACCGAATACCTTACAAATACGGGAAAACTCAATCTCAAAGACATTGGTATCGATGAGTTAATTTCTACGGAAAGTCTGGCTGCAAGAGAGATAAAACGACTATTACGAGAAGCAGCGGTTACAGATACCTTTGAATTTGACAACGGAATGCTTTCGTTAGTCGGAATTAATATTGATAAAAATGGCTTCCTGGCGAATAAAACTTTAAAGGAGACTACACACTTAAATCCGGATTACAATTTCATTACAGTGTGTATATTACGAGATGGAAAGACCATAATTCCTCATGGGGACACCAGGTTTATGCCAAAGGATCATGCATACTTTATCGCTCAGCCGGAAGGTGTGCAAAAGGTGATTGAGCTTTCAAGCCAGAAACGTGTAGTTTTCAAAAACATCATGATTTTGGGAGGAACAAAGGTAGGTTTTCATGCTGCAAGGAGATTGAGTAAAAAATACAGAATTAAACTAATAGAGTCACAAAAAGAACGATGCTTTGAATTAGCTGATGAATTAAGAGATACCCTTGTTATTAACGGTGATATTACCGATGTAGAATTACTAAAGGAGGAAGGTCTGGAAGAAATGGACGCCTTTATTGCTGTAACAAATAATTCAGAAACTAATATTATCTCCTGTCTCGTGGCAAAATCCTGTGGTGTAAAAAAAACCATAGCTTTGGTTGAAAATATGGATTATATCCAGCTTTCCCAAAATATTGGTGTTGATACCATGATCAATAAAAAGCTGATTGCTGCTAACTTTATTTCAAGATATATCAGAAAAGGTGATGTAATTTCCTTAACAGGTATTCATGGTGTAGATGCAGAAATTATGGAATTTGAAGTAAAAGAATCATCTAAGATAAATCACAAAAAAATTAAGGACATTAATTTTCCTAAAAACGCAATTGTTGGAGGCGTTGTGCGAAAAGGTATTGGCTATACTACCTTTGGTGATTTTGAATTCCGCCCAAAAGACAGAGCTGTGATCATGAGTTTGCCTGAATCCATTCATGAAGTAGAACAATATTTTAAATAAAGTATGAGGCAATCTATTTGGTTTTGTCATCGCTTAGGATCCGATTTTTCTTTTTTGAATCACTCAAAAAGTTCGCATGAAACTTAATTTTAAGGCGATCTTTTCTATTCTTGGCCTGCTCTTAATGCTCAATGGCGGTTTTATGTTAATGTGTCTGCCTGTTTCCATATATTATAATGATGGGGATTGGCATGCATTACTCATCTCCGGCATATTTACCTTGCTTATTGGGTTAATTACATATGTACTCACAAAAAATCAGTCCAATGGCGGGCTGAAAAAAAGAGATGGTTATTTGGTGGTTACTATGGGGTGGTTATGTATGTCACTTTTTGGCACATTGCCTTATTTAATTAGTCAGGAGATACCTTTCTTTACGGATGCATTTTTTGAAACGCTTTCTGGTTTTACCACAACAGGCGCTTCTATTTTAAATGACATAGAATCCATAGGCAAGGGTATTTTGATGTGGCGAAGCTTGACCCAGTGGATTGGGGGAATGGGTATTATCGTATTAACCGTTGCCATATTACCACTATTGGGAATTGGGGGTATGCAGCTTTTTGTAGCTGAAGCGCCCGGTGTAACCCCTGATAAATTAAAGCCCAGAATAACAGATACGGCAAAAAGACTTTGGCTGATATATCTCGGACTTACAGTTTTTGAAGCCATCTTGCTGAAAATAGGAGGGATGGATTATTTTGATTCAATCAATCATGCACTTACAACCATGGCCACAGGAGGCTTTTCTACAAAGAATGCAAGTGTAGCCTATTTCACTACCCCGTTTATTCAATATGTGATCATTGTTTTCATGTTTTTGGCAGGAACTAATTTCACGTTGACTTACTTCGGCCTTCACGGACAACTAAAAAAAATATGGGGAAATGAAGAGTTTAGATATTATTTTAGCTTTTCTGCAGGTTTCGTAATATTAATAACTGCTGTTGTCTTTTTTGTCACAGATAATTCCTTTGAATCTTCATTTAGAGACTCTCTTTTTCAACTGGTCTCAATTGTGACCACCACTGGATATGTAACGGCAGACTACACAAATTGGGCTCCATTGCTGACGGTGATATTTTTTATGTTAATGTTCGTCGGAGCATCTGCCGGTTCTACTGCAGGAGGCGTAAAGGTAGTGAGGCATGTCATCTTATTGAAAAATAGTATTATGGAACTAAGAAGGCAAATCCACCCGGCTGCTGTATTGCCTGTTAGGCTGAACAAAAAGGCTGTAAGCTCAGATATCACCTTTAATATCATGGCATTTATGATCATTTATTTCATGGTTTTTGCCTTTGGTTCTATACTCATTTCTGCATTGGGATATGATTTTAACACATCTGTAGGAGCAGTTGCTACATGTCTTGGGAATATTGGTCCGGGTTTTGGCAAAGTTGGACCTATGGATAATTTTGCATTTATATCTATACCCGGGAAATGGATACTTTCTTTTTTAATGCTATTGGGGAGACTGGAATTATTTACAGTATTGATATTATTTACCCCTTACTATTGGACGAAGCATTAGTCGATTTTGACCAGCTTTTCAACCTGGTTTTTAAATAGCTTTTCCAAAGCATCAATCATTTTTTCAATGGTAAAATGATTTTTGACGCTGCCTTTAGCTTTGTCTTCCATGGTTTTTCGGAGCTTTTCATTTGTTAAGAGTTCATGGAGTTTATCAAATAGTTGATTCGAATTTTCAGTTTCTACCAGGAAGCCAGAAACGCCATCTTCGACTAATTCAGGAGCACCGTTTACGTTTGTGGCTACACTAGCCTTTCCAGAAGCCATAGCTTCCAAAAGAGCGTTGGGCATTCCTTCATACCTGGAGGGCAATACAAAAACATCTGATGCAGCCAAATGGGCAGGGATCTCATTTGAGAATCCGATAAAATGAACCATATCTGACACACCATTTTTTGCTGCTATAGAATTTAACACACTTTTAAGCTTACCTTCTCCGGCTATAATGAATTTCCAATTCAGATTGTCAG
>DAOVVI010000235.1 GCA_030637245.1 Cyclobacteriaceae bacterium | reverse complement strand
TCATTAATGATTTTCCTGGTCTTCATCATGCTGCTCAATAGTTTAATTGGAAACATGAGATTTTTTAAGGTAAGTTTTCTTTGTAATCCACTGATCCAAAGTCCTACGATGTCATAACCGGCGTCTGGTACTTTTTCCATCTCCATTTTTCCTTTGGCTCCAATAAAAAGGAATTTGGTATCCGGAAAGAGTTCCTTCATTTTATTAGCAATGGCAAGAGCCGGATACACATGGCCTCCGGTGCCTCCTCCGCTAATAATTACCCGATATGGTCTTTTCTTTTCGATCAATTTATATGTTATGCTGCCTTGGCAACCTTTCTAAAATCATTTGTCTTTTTAGTACCGTATTCATCAAATTCTCCACGGCTAACGCTGAGTATAATCCCCAATGAAATTCCGGTGAAGAGTAATGATGTTCCTCCCATGCTTACCAGAGGAAGCGGTAATCCTGTAATTGGTAATAAACCCACAGCAACGCCAATATTCACCATTGCCTGGAGTACCAGCGCCAGGCTCAGCCCGGCAGATAACAATCCACCGAAAGCCCGTTCACTTTTGGTTGCAGTCAGCAATCCCCGGTACAGTAAACCCAGATACAATAAAATCACAATTCCTGCTCCTATTATGCCATATTCCTCTACGATAATGGCAAAAATGAAATCTGAGTAAGAGTGAGGGAGAAAATTACGTCTTACACTATTCCCCGGTCCTTTTCCTGATATTCCTCCTGTTGCAATAGCGATATAGGACTGCCTGGCCTGGAAGGGTATCTCTTCCGGATTGAAAAATTCCCGGATTCTGCTAATGGCTGTTTCTCGCCGCTGACCAAAGGAAAAGGCAATTGAGCCGGCAATAATTCCTACAAAGACCAGCATGACCAGGTATTTAATCGGTACGCGACCGATAAATAAAAGAATCATACAAGTCACCAGAAGTAATCCCGCCGTGGACATATCGGTCATTGCTATAAGTCCACAGATCAAACCACACCAGAGTAGAATCGGAACCAATGACTCTTTAAAATCTTTAATATTTTGTTGCCTAAGAGCCAGCATGCTTGCCAGTTGAGTGATCAGGGCAAGTTTTGCCAAATCTGAAGGCTGAAAGGTTCTGTTGATAACAGGTATTGTGATCCATCTTGATGCTTCATTCAGGCTTGTTCCAAATTGCCATGAGAAAATGAGCAATGGCACTGAGATTATCAATGCAAATCTGGAGATTTTGGCATAATATCTATAATCCACCTGGTGAGCCGCCCACATTCCAATCAGACTCAATATCACTAAAAAACTATGGCGCAAAAGATAGTGCTCCGTGTTGCCTCCAAGATTTTTATACGCCAAAGTTCCTGTAGCGCTATATACCACTAATATGCTTAATATTGACAGAGCAATGACGATTGCCCAGATCACCGGGTCACCCTTCAGATTTTGATCTACCCATTCCTTTATCATCTCCTTGTCATTAGTCGTTCTCAATTTTATCTTTCAATGCATAAAATGCTTTTTTAAATCGCTCACCACGTTCCTCATAATTTTTGAACAGATCAAAACTCGCACAAGCGGGGGAAAGCAATACAGCATCACCATCTGACGTTTTGGAAAATGCGATTTCAATGGCATTAAACACACTATCTGTTGAAGTAATATCTGACATATAGTTCTTGAAATGCGATTCGATTTTAGTATTATCGATTCCTAATGCTACTATGGCTTTTACTTTACCGGCGACTAGTTCATCAATTTGGGTATAGTCATTGCCTTTATCTGTGCCTCCAATAATGAGTACTATTGGCGTGTCAAAGCTTTCCAATGCATACCAAACTGCGTCAACATTAGTGGCTTTGGAGTCATTGTAAAATTCGACTTCTTTGATCCTTCCCACATACTCAAGCCTGTGAGGGGCATTTTCAAACGTTTTTAAAGCTGATAAAATACCATCCCAATCAATTCCCATGTTTCTTGCTGCCTGAACAGCCGCCATGGTATTGATCATATTGTGCTTACCACGTAATGGAAGATTGTTTGTCGATACACGTTTAGGATTTTCTTCATCCTTAAACATCAAATTTTTCTCAACCAGATAAGCAACGGATTTTTCAGATTTTATTAATGAGATTGGCTGCAAATCCACATGAGATTTTAAATGATCTACATGCGCTTTAATGCGCTCATCACTCTCATTATAAATGAAATGATCTTCTTTCCTCATATTCCGGATGATCCGGAATTTTGAATTCATATATTTTTGAAAATCATTTTCATATCTGTCTAGGTGGTCTGGCGTGATGTTCAATAATATGGCGGTATGCAACCTGGATTTTGACATGCCATCCAACTGAAAACTGCTTAATTCTACCACGAAATAATCTCTATCCGCTTCAGCAACTTGTCTGGCCAGGCTATGTCCCACGTTACCTGCCAATCCAACATTTAATCCATTTTCTTTTAGTAAATGATAAGTAAGGAGCGTAGTTGTTGTTTTTCCATTAGTTCCTGTAATTCCAATAATTTTGGCGTTTGTATATCGAAGAGCAACTTCTATCTCAGAAATCACCGGGATATTTTTTTCAATGGCTTTTAGGATTATTGGAACATTTTCTGGGATGCCCGGACTTTTAACAATTTCACCGGCTGACAAAATTGTATCCGTATCATGCTGACCTTCTTCAAAATCAATGGCATATTCACCAAGTGTCTGCTTATTCTTTGATGAAATAAGGCCGTTATCTGAAAGAAAGACTTCATAACCATTGGTTTTGGCCAAAATAGCCGCGCCAACTCCACTTTCTCCTCCTCCTAATATGACTATCTTCTTTTTCATTATATGAACAGACCTGTTTATCTAAGTTTTAATGTCGCTAATGTTATGATGGCCAGCAATATGCCAACTGTCCAGAACCTTGATACAATCTTTGCCTCATGCAGGTTTTTCCTCTGATAATGGTGATGCAACGGCGCCATCAGGAATATCCTGCGGCCTTCACCATATTTTTTCCTTGTGTATTTGAAATATGAAACCTGCAGAATAACCGATATATTTTCAATTAGAAAAATCCCGCACAAAATGGGAATCAGAAGTTCTTTTCTAATTGTAAGCGCCAGCACAGCAATGATGGCTCCTAAGGATAAACTTCCGGTATCTCCCATAAAGACCTGAGCCGGATAAGCATTATACCATAAAAATCCAATACAAGCTCCGACAAATGCTGAGCAGAAGATCACTAATTCTCCGGAGCCTGGGATATACATGATATCCAGGTAATCCGAAAAAATTATATTGCCTGATACATAGGCCAATAAGGCCAGCGTCAATCCGATTATCGCAGAAGTTCCTGCTGCCAGCCCATCAATTCCATCGGTGATGTTGGCGCCATTGGATACCGCCATTATTATGAGGATAACAATACCACAATAAATGGGCATGGTCAGCCAGTCACCCAGGCCAATTGTGAAAATACGGTAGTCCAGTTCATTTTTTTTCGTGAAAGGGATGGTTGTTTTTGTGGATTTTACATCTTCATAAACCAATTGGCTCATTTCTACTCCACTTTTAATTGTCTGGCCGGGTTCAAATTCTCGGACTACTACTTCATTGTGATAATAAAGTGTAAGCCCTACAATGAGTCCAAGACCAATTTGTCCGATTATTTTAAAGATGCCCCTAAGGCCCTTTTTATTCTTTTTAAAAACTTTGATGTAATCGTCCAAAAAGCCAATTATTCCCATCCAAAGCGTAGCAACAAGGATGAGGATCACATAAATATTACCAATTTTAGAAAAGAATAAGGTTGGAAGAATAATAGCCAAAATTATAATAATCCCACCCATGGTCGGAGTGCCCCTCTTTTCCATTTGGCCTTCCAGGCCCAAATCACGGATACGTTCACCAACCTGTTTTTTTCGCAGTAAATTGATAAGTGATTTGCCAAATGTAATGGTGATAATCAATGATAATAGCGCTGCCATACCGGCCCTGAAGGAGATATACTGAAATACTCCGGCTCCAATCAAGTTATATTCTTCCTGCAGATATGTGAATAGATAATAAAACATTTAATCCCGATCTGTTTTATCGTTTGACATAAGTGTTTCCAACTCCAGTAAGACTTTTTTATCACTGAAATCCTTTTTCACACCTTTTATCTCCTGGTATTCTTCATGACCTTTACCGGCAATTAGAATGATATCATAATCTTTTGATAAAGCCAGTGCCGTCTTTATAGCTTCTTTCCTGTCAACAATTGTAAGAGTTTTTTTAAAATCTGATGCTTTGACGCCAAGTTTCATTTCCTCAATAATGGTCTCAGGATCTTCGTCTCTTGGATTGTCTGATGTAAAAATGACCCTGTTGCTCAGCTTACAGGCAATTTCTGCCATGATGGGTCTTTTTTCTTTATCCCGATTTCCTCCGCATCCAACCAAAGTGATCACCTGTTCATTTTTTGTGCGTACACTGGCTATTGTTTTTAATACATTATTCAGCGCATCCGGGGTATGTGCATAATCGATAATAGCAATGAAATTGCTTTTTAGTGGAATACGCTCAAATCTTCCCGGAACCGGTGTTAGAGAAGAAAGCGACACTAATACACGTTCCGGATCTTCATCTAAAATTATTCTCACTCCATAAGCAGCAATCAGGTTGTAAGCGTTGAAATCACCAATGAGGTTGAAC
>DAOVVI010000468.1 GCA_030637245.1 Cyclobacteriaceae bacterium | reverse complement strand
TCCGCTTTGCCACTGAAAGATTTAGATGGAAAACAGGGATTAATTGAGCTCTTAACTCCGATAATCTATGATCCGAATGTGGATGCAAAACGTGTGAATTTGGAGTCAGAAGTTGATTTGCTGGAAACTTCTGCAAATAATTTTTACGAGGGTTTGACCCAGCCTGAGGCGCAGGAATATTATCAAAGCTTGAAAAAGGACGGAGATGACATGCCTCCTATGTATGGATTGAACTCAAAACTTGTAAAAGAAAATGGTCAGGTTACAGAACAAGTTTACAAGGTTGGCGGATTGTATTCCGGTGCCATCGAAAAAATTGTTTATTGGTTGGGAAAAGCAGTTGATGTTACTGAAAACGACACGCAGAAGCAAGCACTTGAGCTACTAATAAAATTTTACAATACAGGCGACCTGAAGGATTTTGATGAATATTGTAAAGCTTGGGTTAAGGACACCAATTCCGTGATAGATGTGGTTAATGGATTTATTGAGGTTTATGGAGATCCGCTTGGGTATAAAGGTGCTTTTGAGTCGGTGGTATCTATGAAAGATATGGAGGCAACAGAAAGGATGGCAGCTCTTGCAAAAGAGGCCAAATGGTTTGAAATAAATTCACCTATCATGGATGTGCACAAAAAAGAAGATGTAAAGGGTATCTCCTACAAGGTAATTACAGTGATCGTTGAAGGTGGTGACGCAGCGCCTTCTACTCCGATTGGCATTAACCTTCCAAACTCTAACTGGATAAGAAAAGAGTATGGCTCCAAGTCGGTTTCGTTAGGCAATATTGTTGAAGCCTACAATGCCGCTTCAAGCGGAGGTACGCTGGATGAATTTTACTATACAGAAGAGGAGAGAGCCAGAGTAAAGGAGTATGGAAAATTGGCCGGCAAAATGCATACGGCGCTCCATGAAGTAATCGGTCATGGATCCGGGCAATTGGAACCGGGAGTAGCTACCCCAAGTGAAACCTTAAAAAATTACCGCTCTTCCCTGGAAGAAGCGCGCGCTGATTTGGTTTCACTATACTTCATGACTGATCCTAAACTAGTGGAACTGGGTTTGATCCAATCCATAGAAGTTGGGAAAGCAGAATATGATACATACATTAAAAACGGACTCCAACTTCAGCTTCGACGATTGGAAGATGGAGCAAACATCGAGCAGGCTCATATGAGAAACAGGCATACGGTATCATCCTGGGTTTACGATAGGGGCAAGGCAGATAATGTGATTGAGAAAATTGTAGAAAACGGGAAGACCTATTTTGTGATCAGAGACTATGAAAAACTAAGAGATCTGTTTGGTCAATTGTTACTGGAAGTTCAACGCATAAAATCCCAGGGAGATTTTGAAGCTGGAAAAAATCTGATCGAAAGCTATGGTGTAATCGTGGATCAATCCATGCTAATGGAGGTAAAAGAGCGGTATGAAAAACTCAATACATCTCCATATTCTGGATTTGTACAACCTAAACTTGTAGCTAGAATGAATGGAGATGAAATTACAGATGTGACTTTAGAATATGCCGATAGTTTTGAAGGGCAGATGCTGGAATATGGCAGGGAGTATTCGTTTTTGCCATATTAGGTTTTCAATTGATCCACTATTGGAGTGTTGAATTAACTATTTTCACCTGGGAAACAGCTTTTATAAAAATCCATGGCCTGCATCAGGTTTAATGAACAGTCCATGGATTTACGATACAACATACTATTTAATCTAAATTCGATTTAATTAGTTGGCATGTAGGTCAGGTCTTCCATTAAAGATCCTCTCTTTATTTCAATTTTATGAATGAATTTTTTTGTTTTTTGCCATAATTCCTGCCTTTTACCTTCCATCAATTCGGTAGTTTTGTTATTTTTTTCGATGGTCTCCACATTATTTTCTCCCCAGAGCATATATACACATACTGGTCCGTCCATACCTAATCCGGCAAAATATACACCAAATCCCATCGGACTGTTAACGTCTGTAAAAGCTTTTTTCCATTCGTCCAGCATTTTCATATAATCATCCATCTTCTCTTGATAAACATATTGAAAATACCATTCTCTATAAACATCATCAACTGACAGGTCATCCATCATAAATGACTTTGCTGAATCAAATTGAACGATATAGTCTCGATGTGATAAATATGTCCCATTAAATCCGGACATTAATTCACCGAAAGCGTCCTCACCTATTTTATCTTCGACTTCTTTCCATAAGTTAACATCAAGGGCCGCATGGTTTTCTAATGGTTGCACATACATGTAGGTGCCATCGTCAAGTCTGAATGCCCAATAATTTAGGCCTTCGATTTTGTTCTCTTCCAGGGTCTTTTTTAGCTTTTTTGAGGTTTGCAAATACTGATCTTCCATTGATGGAATCACTTTGTCTTCATGTATCAGGAGAAGACTGCGATGATTTTCCTGTGCAAAGATATTTAAGGAAATAAAACACAGGATTGCAAAGGTAAGAAACGAGCTTACGTTTTTCATAGTTGTAGATTTAGGGTTGATAATAATGATTGATAACCAGTAATTTATGAAATTATTTGGATTTATCAAATTAAATAGGATTGTAATTATTGGCTTGAAAATTTGGAAGATTTTTAATTAGTGCTTGAAAGAAAACTGCTATATTATTGGCAGCCCCATCGCTCACCCATCGGTCGCCATAGGCTTGCCGAAGGCGATGCCCTCGGTCCCCTAAAGGGGATGTCCCTCTCGCTCAGCGCGTTGGGATTTCCCCTTTAGCCCCTATGTTTGTAAAATAACAGTTCCGCGATCAGAAATGACTAGCTTA
>DAOVVI010000326.1 GCA_030637245.1 Cyclobacteriaceae bacterium | reverse complement strand
TTGCCATGATTTTATTGGCATATTGGCTTCCTGGTATTGAAAAGTTGATTCCACTAAATGAGATTAGTACATATGGAATTTCTGGTATTTTTTTCTTTTATGGATTAAAACTCAATCCGGAAAAGATGAAAGAAGGGTTATCGAATTGGAAATTGCATGCGTTAATTCAGGCCACTACCTTTTTCATTTTTCCATTGCTGGTTTTATGTATTTTACCATTTATTCATAGTGAAGAACATTTTACGCTGTGGTTAGCAGTTTTTTTTCTCGCCGCTTTACCCTCCACAGTTTCCTCTTCAGTGGTTATGGTTTCAATAGCGAAAGGAAATATTCCGGGTGCAATATTCAATGCCAGTATTTCAGGATTGATTGGGATTGCGGTCACACCCTTATGGATCGGGTTATTTTTAGAATCAGGGGAAAACGCTCTTGATTTGGGAGAAATAGTTGTCTCGCTCATCATGAAAATACTATTACCTGTACTCCTTGGGATGATTTTGCATCGGTATTGGGGAGAATTTGCCAATCGGCATAAAAAGCAATTGACCATGTTTGACAAAAGCGTAATCCTGATCATAGTATATAAAAGCTTTAGTACCTCCTTCTCAAGCGGTATTTTTAAGGGTATCACATTATTAGAGCTATCTGTTGTTGGCTTTGGGGTGATAGCCCTATTTTTTGGTGTATATTTTTTAATATATTTCACTAGTAATAAATTAAAATTTAATAGGGAGGATCGAATAACAGCACTTTTTTGCGGGTCTAAGAAATCTTTGGTCCATGGATCAGTTTTTTCGAGTGTGTTATTTTCAGGAATGAGCAGCGCTGGTATTTTTTTAGTGCCAATTATGATTTATCATGCTTTTCAATTGTTCTTCATTAGCATTTTAGCACAAAGAATGAGTAGTGATGAAACGTGAAGTTTCAATAGCCGGTATTTTTTATGCTGCTTCCCGATAAAGTCCACAGTTTGATAGAGGAGGGTAGAGGATGATCCTGCCGGATTAATAGAAAATTCAAACTATTGAAAAATAATTTTCCCCGGATTAAACCATTTTGGTGAGCCTGCATCTAATAGCTGTTATTCAAAAAAAAGAAATACATTTTAAACAAATTAGTATGAATCGATCAATTAAAATTTTAACAACAATTGTTGCAGTATTATTTTTTACTACAGCTTGTCAGGAAGATGGAGAAAATCCAAATCAACTTTCAGAAGGGGATGTACTAGTCGCCGAAAATGAAGCCGTAGTAGAATCGGTATTTGAAGATGTTGATGACATCGGATTTGAAAGTTTATTATACTTTGAATCAGGTGGAAGAATTGCTGAAAATGAAGACAGTCCGATACATTGTGCAGTAAAAACCCATGACAAAGAAAACAAAACAATCACTATTGATTTTGGCGATGGATGCATTGGAAAACATGGAAGAGAAAGAAGTGGGAAAATAATAATTAGCTATACTGACCGGCGTTTTGTCCCGGGAGCTGTTCATACCATTACCTTTAATAATTTCTACATTGATGGCAATAAAATTGAAGGAACGCGTATCAGAACTAATATCTCAGAAAGTACAGATGATAACCTGAAATTTAGAATTGAATTGATAAACGGAAAAATAACCTTTGAAGATGGCACATCTGCCACAAGAGAAGCTATTTGGGAAACCACACGCATCCGTACTCCAAATCCAATCAATGACGAAAGAATTAGAACAGGTAGCGCAAACGGCATCAATGTAGATGGCATTGGCTACACAGTAACGATTACTAAACCGATTGTCTGGAAAAGAGGATGCTTACCAACCGTAAGAGTAATGATTCCCGTTGAGGGAGTAAAAGTGAAGGAATTTGAGGATGGGAATACGATTACAATAGACTACGGAGATGGAACCTGTGACAATCTTGTAACAATAACCAAAGATGGAGTTTCTGAAACGGTAGAATTAAGAAGACTAAGAAGAGACGGGTAGTATGCTTTAAAAGGCGAAAAGACCGGCCCTTTCATGGGGGCTGGTTTTTTTTGTTCTATTTAGAGAATTTTTTTTACATCCAATTTATCTGCGCAATTTTCCAGCATCTCCTTTTGTGTAAACATTAATGCCGGGTGAATTAAATCTGCCGCTATTTCACAAATTGGTACCAATACGAAATTGCGGTTTTGGTTTTCAGGATGCGGAATTACCAATTTATCAGTATTGACTATTTCATTGCCATAATACAAAATGTCAATATCAATGATTCTTGAATGCCACTTGATGCGCCTCACTCTACCCAGTTTTTCTTCTATTTTATTAGCCCTTTTCAATATTATTTGTGGAGAATGAGAAGATTCGATTTCCACCACCTGGTTAAGAAAATCCGGTTGATCCTCAATACCCCAGGCTTTGGTTTTATAGACAGAGGATGATTTTACAATTTCTCCAATATCATTTTCAATTTCTACAATAGCCTTCTTGAGGATTTCCCCGCTATTTCCAAGATTGCTCCCTAATAATAGATATATTCCTTTCATCCTTTTAAAAACTCAAAAATAGAAATATACTTTTTTTAATTCCGACCAAAACTTATTATTGTTGAAAATTAATAATACTCGGATATGAAGTTTTTACGAAATCTATTGGCAACAATTGTTGGATTGTTTGTTTTTACCCTGTTGATGTTTTTTATATTGATAATTATCGCTTCTGCAGGATCAGAAGATAAGCTGGTTAAGCTGGAAGACAATACTGTTATACATCTCAAGTTAGACAAACCTATTCTGGAAAGAGAAGTAAAAAATCCTTTCGAAGGGATACCTGTATTTTCAAATTTAGAAGGCGGTATTGGTTTAATGGAATTCAAAGAAGCTATCAAAAATGCTGCTGAAGATGATAAAGTAAAGGGAATACTGTTAGAAACTCCATATCTAATGGCCGGCATATCTACAACAGGTGAAATGCGCGATGCACTGGAAGAGTTTAAAGAATCCGGTAAATTCATATATAGCTATAGTGAAATGTACACAGAGGGAGCTTATTACCTTGCTTCAGTAGCTGATGAAATTTATTTAAACCCTGATTTTTCCATGCTTGAATTCAACGGCCTCAATATTGAAAGTGTGTATTTCAAAGGTCTATTTGAAAAATTGGAAATAGAACCAATTACGTTTAGGGTTGGAGACTACAAATCGATCAGCGAGCCCTTCGACAGAAAGAATATGAGCGCAGGAGTTAAAAAGCGTTACACTGAATTGTTGAATATTATCCATAGAAATCTGCTGAATAAAGTAGCGAAAGGCCGTTCAATGACTTTTGATGAGGTTAAGAACATTTCTGATTCTGCTTTGGTTAACCTCGAATCTGACGCTGTGAAATATGGTTTGGTTGATAAGCTTGCCTATCGTGATGAAGTAATTGATATAATAAAAGAGAAGCTGGAAGTAGAAGATGAAAAAGATATTAAATTCGTCAGCTATAGAAAATACTGTAACTCGTTTAAAACCGGCGGATCTTCTAAAAACCGGATTGCAGTAATCATAGCATCTGGAAACATTGTCCCCGGAAAAGGTGAAAACGACAATATCGGATCCACTAAATATGCCAAAGAAATCAAAAATGCTGCTGATAACGATAAAATCAAAGCTATTGTAATTCGTATAAATTCGGGTGGAGGAAGCGCCCTCGCCAGCGACGTTATGTGGAGAGAAATAAAACTGGCTTCTGAAAAGAAACCTGTAATAGCTTCCATGTCTGATGTTGCCGCTTCCGGCGGATATTATATGGCGATGGCCTGCGATACCATTCTGGCTCA
>DAOVVI010000520.1 GCA_030637245.1 Cyclobacteriaceae bacterium | reverse complement strand
GATTGGCGGAAAAGTCTGATTTATCACTGACTGATGAGAAAAAAGAACAACTTGTAACAATCACTGCGTTTAATATAAATGCACGTTATGATGATTATAAGATGAGTTTTAAGCGAAAGTGCACTCCTGATTTTACAACTGATTGGTTTGAGAAATTAAAAGAGCTAAGAAAATGGATAAAGGAATTGATTCTGCAATAGATAATTATATAAAACTGATTCGAGAAAAATATACTGGTGTTGAAACAGTATACTTATTTGGTTCTTATGCCAAGGGTAAGTCAAATCCAGATAGTGATATTGACTTGGCAGTAATTTTTAAGGATTTGGATGATTCCAATAAATTTGATATTCAGGTTCAATTAATGATGACGGCTTCACAAATTGATTCCAGGATTGAACCACACCCAATTTCACATACTGATTTCTATTCAGGCAATCCTTTTGTCGTAGAAATCCAAAAAACTGGGATTGAGATTGTTGGAGTAGCCACATAAGCACGATCAATATAAATCAGTTGACAGTAAACAGAATCTATTATGTGAAAAATATCTATATGGAAACCGTTTTCCAAAGACAGTAGCGCATATCAAAATAGTGTATATTGAAAGGACAGCAATCCGAAATCGGAAACTAATCCAAGAGCAACGGGCAAAAAGTTTCCGTGCGAATAATCAAGGATTATTTTCCTGTAAATTTGTTTTCCCAATATGCTAGTAATATTTAATCGACATAATTTCTAACTTTAATGCTCCATGTAGAATTTACTGTATGGAGCTTTTTTAATTAAAAAAAATTCATGACCAAAGCTTCAGACCCTATAGGAATTTTTGATAGTGGAATTGGTGGATTGACAGTCGCGAAAGCTGTTAAGCAGCGCTTACCTGATGAAAGCATTATTTATTTTGGCGATACTGCGCACCTCCCCTACGGGGATAAATCTACTGCGGCTATCCAGGCATACTCCATAAAGATCTGTGATATATTTCTTCAGCGAAATTGCAAAGTCATCCTGATCGCATGTAACTCTGCCAGTGCGGCTGCTACAGATTTGGTGAAGGAATATGTGGGTAAAAGAGCAAAAGTTTTTAATGTAATTGAACCGGTGGTTAACTATATCAGGGAGACCTACCACAAAACGAACATAGGTTTGATTGGTACAAAGCAAACTGTAGGCTCCAATGTTTATGAAACGAAAATCGAAGGCCTTGAAAATAAACTTAACTTGCATTCATTAGCTACACCTCTCCTGGTTCCTATGATAGAAGAAGGCTTTTTGCAGGGAACCATCAGCCAGGACATCATCAACGAATACTTGAAAAAACCAATGTTACAGGATATTAGCGCTTTGATCCTTGGCTGTACGCACTATCCTTTGATCAAACGTCAGGTCGTGAATTATTATAATGAAAAAGTAGAGGTTATCGATTCTTCAGAAATAGTTGCCGCTTCACTCAAAGCATATTTGGAATATAACCTGCTTATTGACAACTCAGATAGTTCATCGAATCAATTTCTGGTGTCAGACTTTACGGAATCTTTTGAAGAATTGACTAAGTTGTTTTTTGGTGAACAGGTTCACCTGGAAAAATATAAACTCTGGGAATAATGAAGTCGAAAGTCAGAAGATGTCGCACTGCCTTTCAGCAGGACAATTCAAAATAAATTCTAGTGGAAATTTTAAGCTGAAAGAAATTGAAAATCTATAATTCTTTTCCAATCTTAGTAGCAAAACCAATTTTTAGTCCCAGATAAAAATTAATCCCGGGATTTGGTATTTCCATCGGTTTCAATCTTGATAAATGATCGATATACCTTGTATTAAAAAGATTTTTAACGCCGGCAGATATCTGAATTGGTTTTCCTCTGGTAGCTATTTCCACGTTAGTTCCAATATTTACAAGCTGATATCCCGGCGTTGAAGTTTCAAATTCGCCGGTTCGATCCTGGTCAAATTTATATATATGCTGAAAAAAAACATCCTTTATCCGAACATTTCCCTTCCTGGAAAATTCAGCTTTGAGCAGGGTGTTTAACCTGGTGGCCGGGATCAGCGGCAAGGGATTTCCATTATTATCCTCTGCAAGTACAATGGATAAGTTACTTTCGATATGCAGCCAGTGAAAACTGTGGGGATGAAAATGAATACCTGTCTCTCCGCCATACAGCCTGGCTTTGGTTTGCAGATATTCATAAACTGGCATTTCCTCTATTACCGAATCTATTGGAGACAGAAATATATAATTGTCGATATAATTAAAGAAAGGATTGAATGAGAAGTTGAAATGTCCCGAGCGGTAATCAAATGTAAAATCAATTTGGGTGGCATATTCACTTTCCAGATTCGGATTACCTAATTCATAACGGTGAGTGCCTTCATG
>DAOVVI010000330.1 GCA_030637245.1 Cyclobacteriaceae bacterium | reverse complement strand
GAAGGTGGTGATTTTAGTATAGATAACACCTCAATTCCTTATGTACCTTACCAAAGTTTTGCAGGAGTGAAGGCTCCCGAAGGCGATAAACGTGGAATGCTAGTTACGGATAAAGACCACAACGTAAGGTTGGTTTCACTAGACGGAAAAGGAAATCCGATAGATCGAAAGCTGGAAGTCAGCCTATATAAGCTGCAATGGAGATGGTGGTGGGACAATTCATGGGAGAGTAAGAGCAATTATACCAGCAGCTATTATTCCGAACTTATAAAAAGCGGTACGGTAAAAACTAAAGATGGTGAAGGAATTTATAAATTGAGAGTGGATCAGCCGGAATGGGGAAGGTATTTATTGAAAGTGAAAGATCCTGCATCCGGGCATTCAACAGGCAAGGTAATTTTTATTGACTGGCCGGGTTGGGCAGGAAAACAGAAAAATGGCGAATTGGGAGGAGCTACCATGCTTGATTTTAATGTGGAGAAAGAAAGTGTGAAGGTAGGTGAGTTCATCAAGATCAACATCCCCAGTAGCGCTGGAGGAAGAGCATTGATAAGTCTTGAGACCGGAAGTGAAATACTTCAGACTTTTTGGACGGAAACCAGTGCTGAAAATACCGTAGTGCAATTTGAAGCAACTTCTGCAATGGCGCCAAACGTGTATGCCCATATCACCATGTTGCAACCTCATGCCCAAACTGTCAATGATTTACCTATACGGATGTATGGAATTCAGGCAATTGAGGTGGCAGATCCTGAAACGCAGCTAAATCCTTTGATTTCCATGTCTGATGATTTGCGTTCCGAACAGGAATTCAAGGTTTTAGTAAGTGAAAAAAATGAAAAACCCATGGCATATACCATTGCAATTGTTGAAGATGGATTGCTGGATCTTACCAAGTTTAAGACTCCCGAACCGTGGAAATCATTTTATGCCAGGGAAGCGCTGGGCGTGAAAACCTGGGATATTTTTGATGATGTGATGGGAGCCTATGGAGGAGCACTTGAAAAACTAATGGCTGTTGGAGGAGATGATGAGATTAAAGCCCCGGATGCTAATGAAGCAAATCGCTTTAAGCCTGTAGTGATGTTCCAGGGGCCATTTTTTGTAAAGGCAGGAGAAAAAATCGAACACAAATTTAAGCTGCCACAATATATCGGAAGCGTCCGGGTTATGGTTGTTGCCGGATATGAAGGCGCTTATGGAGAAAGTGAAAAAACAGTTCCTGTAAAGCAACCTCTCATGATTTTAGCTACACTTCCAAGAGTTGCCGGACCAACAGAAGAGATCGTATTACCTGTAAATGTGTTTGCAATGGATAATAAAATCCGCACTGTAAATATTAAAGTGAAAACTGAAGGAAAGTTAGGTTTGTCGGGAAATGGTGCCAAGTCCATTACTTTTAGCGAGCCTGGGGATCAGGTTGTTTATTTTACGATAAATGCTGCTCAGGCCCTTGGCGTAGGCAAAGTACATGTAGAAGCAAGCTCAGGAAACTTCAAGGCTACTTATGATGTAGAATTGCAAATCAGGGCGAGTAATCCGGAATTGAGCCAAGTAGAGGAAATGGTACTGGAAGGAAGCAAGTCATGGGATTTGAGCTATAATCCTTTGGGTCTGGTCAGTACCAATGAAGGAGTTATAGAAATCTCAAGCCTGCCGCCACTCAACCTGGAGCAACGGCTGAAATTCCTTATCAGATATCCTCATGGATGCATAGAACAAACTACTTCTTCAGTCTTTGCACAATTATATCTTGATGAGCTCATAGAACTTGATGATAACAGGGCCGCCAAAATACAGAAAAATATTAATGCCGCCATTGAGCGGTTAAGGTCATTCCAGCTTGCCGGTGGCGGATTCTCCTATTGGCCCGGAAGTAGTCAGCCCAATTTATGGGGGACAAATTATGCCGGACATTTCCTGATGGAGGCTAAAAAGCAGGGATATCATGTGCCTGAAGATATTATGTCAAATTGGGTTGCATTCCAACAAGAGCAGGCCAATAACTGGAATGCAGTGTTGTATAAAGATCATCATGTACAGGCCTATAGATTATACACATTAGCCCTATCTGGATTTCCATCGCTTGGGGCAATGAACCGTTTGAAAGGGAGAGATTATGCAAATACAAGCACCAAATGGACCCTTGCATCTGCTTATGCAGTCGCAGGCTATGAAGATGTAGCATTGGAAATTATAGATGGACTCACCAAGGATGTAAAGGAATATCGTGAATTGGGAGGAACCTATGGCTCTACGCAAAGAGACCAGGCCATCATATTAGAGACTCTGGTGCGATTAAATAAAAAAACTGATGCTTTTGAAATGATCCAGAATATTTCAGAAAAAATGGGGAATCCCAATTACTGGATGAGTACCCAGACTACGGCTTATTGCCTGATTGGAATTGCTGAATTTGCAAAGAATTTCCCTCCTGATGGTGGTGTGAATGTATCCGTAAGTGTTTCGGGTAATGAATTCCGTGTGGATGGTGATCGATATCTGAATCAGGTTACCCTGATAGAGCCTGATAAACAAAGCAATATCCAAATAAAAAATAATGGTGAAAATCCATTGTTTGTAAAGCTTATTCGAACAGGCGTTCCGTTAGAAGGCACTGAAGAGGCCAGTGAAAGTAACATTAAGATGGAAGTGAAGTATAAGAATATGCAAGGTGAAATCATTGAGGTAGAAAATCTGAAGCAAGGAACCGATTTCATGGCAGAAATAACTGTAACAAATCCTGGCTTGAGAGGTGATTATGAGGAACTGGCCATTACCCAGATTTTTCCATCGGGATGGGAAATTCTAAATAATCGTTTAGATGATACTGATCAGTTATATGCAGGAGATAAACCCGAATACATTGATATCAGAGACGATCGTGTATTGACATATTTTGATTTAAAGAAAAATACAAAAGCTACCTTTAAGGTTTATCTGAATTCCAGTTACCAGGGGTCTTTTTACATGCCGTCAGTTTTTATTGAGGCGATGTACGATAACAGTATATCCGGTAATACCAAAGGCCAATGGGTGAAGGTGGAAAAGTAGGGTGCTGGATTAGTGATAATTGATGTGTGTTTTATCCCAATAACGCTCCGGCAAGCGTACCGGTCAACATTGTAGCCAGGGAGGCGCCAAGCAAAGCGCGAAGACCCATTTTAGAGATATCACCCTGGCGATTTGGTGCCATCCCTCCTATTCCACCAATTTGTATAGCGATGGAACTAAAGTTTGAAAAACCACAAAGGGAAAATGTGGCAATAATTAATGATTTGTCATTCAATATCCCTGAAGCTTTCATACTTGCGAGATCCAGGTAGGCTACAAATTCATTTATTACAGTTTTTTGTCCTAACAAACTTCCAACTTGCAAGGCTTCACTCCAGTCCACACCCATCATGTACGCAAATACACGGAATATATTTCCCAAAAGAAATTGTAATGAAAATCCATCGAATATCCCATTTGTATATTCTGCAACTATTGTATTTAATCCTGTTAAATCTCCTATCACATCCTTTAACACATAGTTTAAAGCAGCAATAACAGCAATAAAGGCCAAAAGCATGGCACCTACATTTAGCGCCAGTTTCAACCCATCTGCAGCTCCCCTGGCTAATGCGTCTATTAAATTAACCCCGCTTTTCTCCGAACTGATTTTTAATTCATGATTGAGCTTGTCATATTCCGTTTCCGGCACCAACAATTTAGCCATTACAATTGCAGCAGGGGCGTTC
>DAOVVI010000263.1 GCA_030637245.1 Cyclobacteriaceae bacterium | reverse complement strand
TTAATAGGTGAAAGAGGGGTAAAACTTTCCGGAGGACAACGACAGAGAATTGCCATTGCCAGGGCTATCCTGGCAAATCCAAAAATTCTCATTTTGGATGAGGCTACCTCAAATCTTGATACTGAAAGTGAGACGTATATCCAGGAAAGTTTGTCCAGGTTAATGCATGGGCGCACCACATTCGTTATTGCCCACAGACTGAGTACAATCAGGAAAGCAGATCAGATATTAGTTATTGAAAAAGGTGAAATCGTTGAACGAGGAAATCATGAAGAACTTCTTAAAAGTAAAGGCCGATATTTTGATCTATATAATTTCCAGGCAAGGATTTAAGTTGCGAGTAACCAGTTGCCAGCACCCAGCAATAAATTAGCTAAAATATTTTGACTTGTTTTCTAAAAGAAACTGCTGCCACTTCCATGCAGATGACATCATGGTTTGGAGATCAAGTTCAGCCTTCCAGCCCAATTCCTCATTTGCAAAAGTTGTGTCTGCCCATACCTGCTCTATGTCCCCTGCTCTTCTTTCTACGATTTTATAGTTTAATTTCTTACCGGTGGATATTTCAAAAGCTTTTATTACTTCCAATACGGTGTAGCCATTTCCCGTACCAAGATTAAATACCTCCAAATTTGAATTTTGCTTTTTATTCAACATGCGTTCTACCGCCACCACATGTGCCCTGGCTAAATCTACAACGTGTATGTAGTCTCTTACTGCGGTCCCGTCCTTAGTATTGTAATCGCTTCCAAAAACGCTTAATTCTTTTCGCAATCCGGCTGCTGTTTGCGTGATGAAAGGGACCAGGTTGGCTGGTATCCCAAGAGGAAGTTCTCCAATTGCGGTCGATTCATGCGCTCCCACAGGATTGAAATATCTTAGCAATATCGCATTCAGTTTGTCACTAGCCTTCAGCGTGTCCCGGATGATTTCTTCACAGATTTGCTTCGTATTTCCATAGGGTGACTCTGCCGGTAAAATAGGTGATTTTTCAGTCACAGGAAGTTTTTCAGGCTGTCCGTAAACTGTGCATGATGATGAAAAAGCAATATTCAGGATAGCGTATTTCCCCATCAACTCCAGCATATTGGTTAGCGACTGCAGGTTGTTTCTGTAATAGAGCAGTGGTTTAGCAACAGATTCACCTACGGCTTTTGAGGCTGCAAAGTGAATTATAGCTTTTATGTCCTGATGTTTTTGGAAAAATTTGTTGAGTAGGTTGAAGTCACAAAGATCAAATTTTTCAAAGCCGGGTTTGACACCGGTAATTTTTTCTATGCCGTCCAGTACATCTTCCCTGGAATTTGAAAGATTATCAACTATTACAACTTCAAATCCACTATTTATCAACTCAACCGCTGTGTGTGAACCTATATATCCGGTTCCGCCGGTAACTAAAATTTTATGTTTCATTAAATGGTTTTTCAAATTTGTTGCAAATAAAAAGGTCTAAATCCATTAAAACCAGTTATTACGAATAAAAGCATTTGAGACGACCTTTTTTCTTAGCCCGATTTGTAATTTAGAAAAATGAAGCACTTGATATTGTTTTTATTCGCTAAAAATGAAAACAACCGTATCGCTTTTAACGTTTGATGATCATATATTTCAATTAATAATTTTAAATATTGAAATTATTACCGAAGGATGATGTGCATTTTAAAATAGGTTAGTGAACTATTTCTTTGCCTAAAATTGTTTTATCATAATAATGGATTTATTCGAATTTAATACTCTTCCCATGCAATACCAGGCACAGTTTACCTGGGATAATGGTGTATTTCTTTCATCAAGGAAAACTGAGGCGCATGTCATCAATCTATATTACACCAGAAAATTTTTTGTAGAAGTGCATTATTCATCTAGAAATGAAGGAGTTGATATGATCAGCAGCTTTACCAATCTTGACAAACTTGAGCCATATTTGGATCAGATTCAATTAGTGGGTATTCTGGATATGTAGATGGAATATTTGATGGATTATTAAAAGCCTCCATTATCTATCCAATAATTCCATTGATACCACTGTCAAAAAATTATTTATAACCTGGGAGTTGAACTTGGCATTCTCAAATTAAAACTCTAAAAACGCTCGTAAAATTTAAAACGTCTCAGTACATTTCATTTTTTAATAGATTACTATTTTTTAACGAATTATTGTGCGACGATTTTACTTATTACATTTTCTGATTTTATCTTCTAATCTTTTACTTTCTCAACAAAAAAAAGAACTTGATTATGATGTAAACTACGACGAAAGCAAGGTTCCGAATTACCAACTCCCTGCCTTGCTGGAATCATCAACAGGTCAGCAGATAAATACTTCCGAGGACTGGCGAAATTTGCGAAGGCCTGAAATATTATCCCTGTTTAGCAATATGGTATATGGAATAATACCTGTTCCTGATGATCCCATTAATGCAGACTATAAAATCCTCAAAGAAGATCCGACATTTTTAAAAGGCAAAGGAACAAGAAAAGACCTTTTAATAACATTGAAAAACAGCAAGGGGGAAGTTCAAATGAATGTGTTGATGGTAGTGCCAAATGAAAAAGTGAATCCGGCACCTGCTTTTATGATGATAAGTTTCGATGCCAGTGGCACCAGTAGATTACAATTAAGCAAAAAAAACAATGGCCGATTCAATAATGGATGGCCTATTGGTCAATTGCTGGATAGCGGATATGCGTTTGTCTCCGTTTATCATCAAGATCTGGTGAAGCACAATGATGTGGAATTTGAAAATGGAATTCATCGATTATTCTATAATGAAAGTCAGAGCTTTCCCAAGGCCAACGAGTGGGGAGTGCTGGCTGCTTGTGGATATGGAGCTATGAAAACATTGGATTATTTGGAAACAGATGATGATGTGGATCACTTGAAAGTAGCATTGATGGGGCACTCCAAACTCGGTAAAGCTGCCTTATGGGCAGCAGCTCAGGATGAACGATTTGCTATGGTAATTTCTGCAAATTCCGGCTGTGCCGGTGCGGCACTATGGAGAAGGAAATATGGCGAAACGCTACAAAAAATGTGTTCAAGGTTTCCTTATTGGTTATGTTATAATGCGCAGAAATTCATTGACAGAGAAGAGGATTTGCCTGTTGATCAACATATGCTTTTAGCATTAATAGCACCAAGGCCGGTTTATGTAGCCAGTGCTGTCAATGATAATTGGGCGGATCCCAGAGGAGAATATTTATCCGCTTATCATGCCAGTGAGGTCTATCAATTGTTGGGTAAAAAGGGTCTGAATTCCATGGAAAATCCACCAAAAAATAAGGCATTCATCCATCAGGATGTTGGATTCCACCTTCGTGACGGCGGGCATTACATAGCGGATTATGATTGGCACAGGTTTATCGACTTTGCCAACTATCATTTCAAATAGGGGTTATCACTGGTACATACCTGTTGTTGACTGAGAATGAGTCGTTATCTCACGAAACATAGTTATGACAATGAATCTTTTTTTTATACATTGTTATTCTATTACACCAAACATTTTATGACATAAAATTTTCATCAAAATTTAAGATATGATAACCATATCAAAAGAGAAAATAAAAGAAATTGCCGAATATCTTGATTGTGGAATGATATGCTATTACCACAAGAAATCGTATGAAATTACCACTATAATTGATTTTGATAGTCACCTGGGCGCTGATGAAGAACTTTGGGAAGACGTGATTAATGAGGTGGAAGAGCACCGGGATGATTACGTTGAATTCGATAGAATGGACTCGAGAGAAAGTTTTAGGGTAATGTCAGACTTTACTGAAGTAGTTAATGATTCAGCCTTAAGAGAAAAGTTGATTGATGCATTAAACGGACCAAAACCATTCGGGAACTTCAAGTGGATTATTGACAATTCGGGCGAATACAGGGAAATATGGTTTGAATTCAAAAATCAAAAATACATTGAATGGGTCGAAGAAAGGATCAGTGATCTGAATTCAATGGAGGAATTTGACGATTCACTTAAATAAATATTTTATTGAAAAAAAGAAATATTGATTCGACAAGCATGAGAAATATTTTTATAACTATCCTGATCTTAACTTATTTATCTTCATGCAAGACTACTCAATCTGACCAAAAAATCGTAGTACTGACCTTTGATGATGCTGTAAAATCTCATATTAATTTTGTAGCACCTCTGTTAAAAGAGATGGGATTTGGTGCTACCTTTTTTATTTCCTGTCGCTGGATGGGAGACACGGCTAATTTTATGTCCTGGGACCAGATTGGGCAATTGCATGAAATGGGCTTTGAAATAGGTAATCACACATGGTCACATGTGGATTTTTCCTTACCGGAAAATGTAGCCAGACTGGAGGGCGAAATCGGATTAGTCAATTTACCC